>JAQGOT010000003.1 GCA_028293465.1 Pedosphaera sp.
CTCCGATTATGGCTTGAACCGGAAAGTGTTTATCTTTGACTCGTCGTCCTTTTCCTTTGGGGTTGCAATGGGGTTATTGCCCAGTTTCCTGCCAAACTGAAACGCACGACGAATGCCAACGGGAACAGGACTTGAAGAATCGAACCCTTGAACAAATGCGCAGCGCGTTTAGGTTGCAATGAGGATGGTGGCCGGAAACCACCTTCCCCACCGAATGGCCAATTGGAAAGAACCGTGACTTATGAACGAGAGATTGGACGAAGTTAAGCAACAGGCCCGGGATCTACGCACCGAGGAGCCCCGGTCCCCGGCGGAAGAACTCGGGGGCTTTGAACTCGCCGCCCGTTGCTTGGATAAGTGTCGGGCCTCGCTGGTGGGCTGGCAGGGTGAATACCAGTATGGCTGCCCGATGGATCAAGAGTTTCTCACCACGGCCGGGATCAACAAGGATGAGTTTCGCGACTTCGTTGCCACCGGCGCATCGGACGGCGAAGTCGATCAATGGATCAGGTCGCATGCGCATGCCCAGGCTTGAGCGGTCGGTGCCTAATCAACGAAACGATCCGTCATGAAAGCATCATTTCAAGAGGCCGCATCGCTTTTTCGGGAAAATGAGATGCAGTTCGGGGATGTCAAACAGGACAAGGAGAAAGCCAATTTGTATCGCGGCCTGGTGTTGTTGGCCGAGGGTTTGGCTCGACTGGACGCAAGGTTGGACCAATTGGAAGCCGCGCAGGTTGAGGTGGCCGAATCCACCACGGGTTAAACGTTAAGCGCGGTGAAGACCAGCTTGAAGCGGCTAATTGGATTGTATCCAGTTGGTGTAAGCCCGCGGGCCGAAGTAAATATAGCCGCTGTTTTCGTTGGTGGTGCCCGAAAGCAGGCAATGGATCAGCCCGTTACGTTCGACTTGAACGGTATGGAAAATCTTCTTTTCCGGATTTTGCTTTAAAACAAAGGAGATCCGGCCCGCGAGCGCGCTGAAGGTTTCAAACTCCTCATTGGTCCGGTTGGCGAATTGGAATGCCTGGCCCAAATCCTGAATCATCTGATGACTCCGCCCCCAGGTGCCACCCGCCGCGCTGACGAAGTTCGTTCCGTTCAGCAAGGCCACCGCATCATTGTAAGCCAGCACGATCAGATGATGCTCGTCAGACGCGCGAAGCCAGTTCGCGAATTTGTCCCGGTGTCCTTGGCCTGCGTCGTACGCATAGTTGCTGTCCAGAAAAGCGATGCGCTCGACACCGTTGGGAATGCGCTCGACGCCGTTGAGATAACCGAAGATAAAACTTCCTCCGCCACTATGGCCGCTCAAAGTGATCCGGATGTCGGCTGCCCTGAAAATGGCCTTGATGGAATTCACGACCTCAGGAATGCGCTGGGGCAGGTCAGCATGTTTCTCGCGCCAGGCAGGCCAGCTCTTTTGGGCCGCTTCCAAATACACAACGACGAGGTTGTAATCACTTAGCCGCTCGCGCAGAAACCGCGTTTGCGCGCCGATGTGTTGGATGTCGTAATGCCAGTCATTGGTGCCCAACTGCCGGCCAATCGTCTGCTCGGTCGAGTTGCCGTTCGGCAAGGTATAGAAGACCAACTTCAACGGCTTGTGGGCATCAAGGTCGGCGGGGGCGTTGAGGTGCACTTTGATCTCGGGCTCCAGGGTGTAGGAGAAGGTGCGTTCGTGAAATGGCCCATCGCGGAAGTCCGCGAGGGAGATGAGTTTGTTCGCAGGCGCTGTGGCAGCCGTGACCTGTGGCGGTAAGGCTGATTCGAAAGTGAGCGGGTAATGGGAGTTCGTGAAAGCGCCCTCATCGCTTAGCAGCGCGGCTAGCTTCGGATCGGCGAGAGTTTCTGGAATGGTCGCCGCCGCTCCATTCACGGTCACGGAGAGTTGGGCCAGCCGAATGCACTGGCTGTAATCCACCCAGGCTGCCGTATGGCCAAGGTATAGGGGTTGAATGGCCACGCCGTTGGTCTGGTGCCAACCGTAGATCGCAACCTTCCCGGGAGCCGTCGCCAGCCGTGGCGTAATCACCACGTCCTTTTTATGTCCGGCGACCAGGGCGCCCGGCGGATGGCTTTTCAATTGTTCCGCACGCTGGGCACGGAGGGTTGCGTTGTGAAGACCGAATATCTCGACCGAGGTCATGGCGGAACTGGGCGGAATGGGGGAGGGCGTCAGTTTAATCGCTGCGGCGGCATAAATGTCATTTACCATTTTACGCGTCGGCAGATTGCAATGAAGCAGATCGGCGACTCGCTGCGCCAGCATCGGGGACATCGGCATCAGGAAATAATCCTCGTCGGAACCGATGGCCAGATAGTCTGGCGTCACATAATACGTTGCGGTGTTGGTCTTGCCATCTTGGCTGAATCGCGCGGTAACGGGTGCGAGCTTGCGCAGAAAGTCAGGGACATTGCCGGAGTTTACTTGGCTGAAGATTTTTTCTTCGCGTTCGGAGCGTTCAAGCCCGGTGATGGTCTTCGCGAATTCACTTCCCGTGGGTGCGTTGGTGCCACGCGGGGGAAGGCTCAGCGTCTGCGCAGAAACGCCATGGCCGATCAACACCAGCAAAACCGTCGGCAACCACGCGGCCCCAACCCGTAGCCAACCCTGCCGCTTCAACCATGCTCGGGCCGGGAAAAGCCCCGCCCCGGCAACTCCTCGAAATGGTAGGAGACGACGTAAGGAGAGTCTAACTTTTCCCATAAACGCCCGGTAGGTTCTAGCCCCCCGCAAACGGGCCAGGCCGTTACCTCCTCGCCTGCCGGAAAAAGGTTTGTTTGCGGCACCGCCTTTGCAAGCCGCAATCATCGCGTGCTCAAGCTGTCGGTTTGTCCTTGCGGGGGAACAACGCCGCCGGTTCCCCGATGCTGCTGCCTTCAGTCAACCCGCCCCACGCCGCCTGCGAAAAATTTTCCGGCGAGCCCGTCAGCCCAAGCTGCGCGTAAATCTTCTCTGTGGTGCTAGGTATGAAAGGCCAAAGCAACACCGCGAGCACGCGGCAAACCTCCGCCAGATTATACAACACCTCGTCGAGACGCTTGGCTTGCGCCGGATCCTTCGCCAGTCGAAACGGCGCGGTCCGGTCCACGTACTGGTTCGCGTGGGTGACGAGCGTCCAGATGCTGAGGAGCGCGGCCTGGAGTTGGTTTTGCTCCAGATGCGCCCGGGTTTCGGCTATCACCCTAGCGGTCTCCGCTGCCAATTCATCGGAACGTTGCGGGACGACGCCGTTGCGGTAGCGCTTGAGCATGGAGAGCGAGCGGTTGACCAGATTGCCCAAGCCGTTCGCCAACTCGGCCTGATAGCGGGATTGGAAACCGGCGTCCGTCCAATTGCCGTCAGGCCCGATGGCCAACTCGCGTACCACGTAGAAGCGGAAAGCGTCGATGCCCCATTCATTGATGACGGCAATGGGATCAACGACATTGCCGGTGGTCTTGCTCAGTTTCTCCCCTTCCTTCTGCCACCAGCCATGCACGAGGATTTGCTTGGGCTGCGGGAGGCCCATGGCTTTGAGCATGATGGGCCAATAAACCGCGTGGAACTTCAAGATGTCCTTGCCGATGACATGGACGTCGGCCGGCCAAAGTTCCTTTGGCGCGGGCGCGGCGGGCAGGGGAGTGTTCAGCGCCGAGTTCACCGCCGGGTCACCCTGAGCCGCCGGGATGGTGATGTAGTTGACCAGCGCGTCGAACCAGACGTAGGTGACGAAATTGGGATCGAACGGCACGGGGATGCCCCAGTTCAAGCGGCTCGCGGGTCGCGTGATGCAGAGGTCTTCCAGGGTGTTGTTCTTCAGGAAACCGAGCACCTCGTTGCGCCGGTAATCGGGCTGGATGAATCCCGGATTCTGCTCGATGTAACCAATCAGCCATTCTTGTTGGTCCTTGAGCTTGAAATAATAATTCTCCTCCAGGAGTTCCGTTACTTCCCCGTATTGCGCCGGGAAGGTGCCGCCGGGCAAGCGGTCCTTTTCGGTCAAAAACGTTTCCTCCTTGGTGGAGTAGAAACCCTTGTAGGCATCCTTGTAAAAGTGGCCGGCCGCGTGGAGCTTCGAGAGAATCGCCTGGACGACTTGTTTGTGTCGCGGTTCGGTAGTGCGGACAAAATCATCTAGGGTGAGTTCGAGCGCAGTGGCGAGCGACTTCCAAACGACGGAAAGCTCGTCGCAATACACTTGCGGGCTTTTGTTTTGACCTTGAGCGGCCTGTTGGACCTTCTGGCCATGCTCATCCAGACCGGTCAGGAAGAAAACCTCGGCACCCAGGCTGCGGCGGGCGCGGGCGATGACGTCGGCGATGACTTTCTCGTACGCGTGGCCGACATGCGGCTCGCCGTTGACGTAATCGATTGCGGTCGTGATGTAAAAGCACTTGCTCATGTAGACGTAGTTTGGAGGAGGAACAGCGGATTGGCAACTCTGGCGATTCCAATCAAGCGGGGCACGGAAGATCAAGGCAGGGCGCGAATCGTTATAGTTGCAACCAAGCCTGATGTGGCGGGTCGGATCGGCGCGAATCCAAGCCCAACTGCCGCGGTGGTTCGCCCAAAACGCGTCGATCAGGCGATGATTTCCCTGATTGGGCCGCCTTCCTCGACCAGGCGCATCGTTCTTCCCAGGGCCTGCACTTCCATCTTTTTATGGCTGAGGCCGAGTTGCTGCAGGATCGTGGCGTGCAGGTCGCTGTAATAATGCGGTGAATCCACCGCCTTGTATCCAACCTCGTCCGTGCCGCCATGAACGACCCCGCCTTTGATGCCCCCGCCCGCCAACCATGACGTGTAACCTTTCGGATTATGATCGCGGCCGGTGGTGTTCTGGGACCACGGCGTGCGCCCAAATTCGCTCGTCCACACCACCAGCGTTTCATCCAGCATCCCGCGTTGTTTCAAATCCTTGATCAATCCGGCGATCGGCTTGTCCGTCGCCCGGCAAAGTGGCGCATGCGATTTCATGTCGCCATGCGAATCCCACGCGCCGTTGCCGCCGCCGGCATGACAAATCTGGATGAAACGAACCCCTCTCTCGGCCAACCGGCGGGCGAGCAAAAGTTGTTTGCCGAATTCTTCCGTCTCTTTTTCATCGATGCCGTACAGGGCCTTCACATGATCGGTTTCGTTGGCCATATCCACCGCTTCGGGCGCGGAAAGCTGCATGCGCGCGGCCAGTTCGTAAGCCTTCGCCCGGGCCTGGATGTCCGAATTGATCGCATACCGCTCGCGAAATTCCTGATTCATCGTTTGCAACAACTGCATTTGGCGGTCCCGTTCGGCGCTCGACCCGCCCTGGGGCGGATAAAGATTGGGGATCGGCGTTTCGCCCGCTTGGAATGGCGTCGCAGCCACGGACGCACCGAGATAGCCGCCGGTCAACTGCACCGGCGAGGATGGACGTCCCAGATTCACAAACGTTGGCAGGTTTTTGTTGGCGCTTCCCAACGCATACGAAACCCAGCTCCCGAAGGTCGGATGATCAAATTGCCGCCCGCGATGGCCGGTGGAGGTTTCGATGACCGCTGGAAAATGATTTCCTTCGTGGCACCACATCGAGCGGACCACCGCGATGTCGTCGATCACGCCGCCGACGTGCGGAAACCAATCCGAGACGGGAATGCCCGACTCTCCGTAACGAGTGAACGTGCGCAGGCACGGAATGACCGGGCGCTTCATCGCCGCCAGATTGTCCCCAAAGCCGATCGCATCAATGAATTTCCCCGCCCATTTGTTGTCCTTGGGGTCGAACGTGTCGATATGGCTGACCCCGCCGCACATAAAGAGAAAAATGACCGACTTGGCCCTCGGGGGATAATGCGGACCAACAATCGTGTTCGGATTTTCGGCCGCCTCCGCCCACATCCCGCCGAGCGCGAGGCCCAGGAAGCCGCCGCCAATCTGATGAATGAAATCGCGCCGCGCGTAGCGCCGGCAGGGATAAATATCGGAAGGCTTCGCGCTATCTGACATAGGTAAATTCATCCAGATTAAACAGCAGCCACGAAAGCTGCTTCAGCCGGGTGGCATCATTCTCAACATACGCCAGCGCTTTTTGCTTTTCCGCCGACGATGGTGGCCGCGAGAGGGCGAGCTGATACGCGAGCTCGACCGCCGACGGCAGATCGCCGTTGGATTCCTTTTGCAGCCGGGCGCTCATTTCAGCGCACGCTTGGTCAATGTCGGGGCTGTTCATCAAAAACAGCGCCTGCGGCGCCGTGACCGTTTGCGTGCGCATGGGGCAGGGGGCGCGCCCGTCGTCCACATCAAACGCCTGCAGAAATGTCGGCGTTATATCGCGGCTGGCGGAATATCCACGAGCCATGTAGGCCCCGCGCCGTTTCACCTTTGCGTCGCCCTCATTTGCGAATTCGCCGCGGCGACGCTTCCCGCCGCTGCTGCTGCCTTCACGCACGTTGAAGGATGGCCCGCCCACTTTCAAATCCAGGTCGCCCGCCGCCGCGTGCATCGAGTCCCAGATCGGTTCGGCTTCCAAACGTTGCAGCCGAAAATGCCAGAGAGCGCTGTCGCCGGGATCGATCCTTTGGCTCTCCCCAAATTCGCCGCCCGCTTCCGATGCCCGCTTATAGGCGTCGGAGGTCACCATTAGCCGGTGCATTTGCTTCATGCTGAATCCGCGTTGTACAAACTCCGAAGCGAGCCAATCGAGCAGGGCCGGATTCGCCGGCTTGCCGCCCAATTCGCCGAAGTCGCTCGCGCTCTTCAACAAGCCTTCGCCGAAATGCCATTGCCACAAACGGTTCACCGCCACCCTCGCGAAGAGCGGATTTTCCGGCGCCGTCAGCCAATCCGCAAACGCCTCAATGCGCCCATCCCGAAAATCCAGATCTCCGGTCGAGAAGGGCCAGCCGGGTTTCACTTCATGGTCCTTTTGCGGACGCATCGGATCACCGCTCGTAAGAATGTAACTCTTCTCCTGTTCGCGCAGGCGGTCCACCTCCACGGTGTAGAACGCGGGCAAGACTGGCTCGCTGCGGACCTTTTCTCCCGGCGTCTCCCCCTTCAATTGTCGGTCCAATTCCTTGTATTGCTTGCGCACTTCCTCCGGCATGATTTCCGTGAACTTCTCGTCGTCAATGCGCAGAATCGGGAAATAATCGTCCGCGATTGTTTGCTCCGCGACCGTCCGCTGCTTTTCCGGTTTGCGGATGATCGACTGCACCTCGGCCGGCAGCATCAACACGCGTTCCTCGTAAAGTTTCTCCTTGTACGGGGCGATCAAAGCATTGAGCGCCTTTTCCAGCGGGGCGCGCTTTTTTTCCGCTTCCGCAATCGCCTTCCCGCCCGCCATCAGCTCCGCCGCGCTCGCCAGCGTGATCTTGCGCAGAACCAGCGGATCAAACAGCGCCTTCATCGAATAATAATCCTTTTGCGAAATCGGGTCATACATGTGGTCATGACATTTGGCGCAGCCAACGGTCATGCCCATGAACGCCGTCGAGACCGTGTCCACCGCGGAAATCGCGAGGTCTTGTGGATCCTCGCCCGTGCCCCGCGCCAGCAAACCGAGGGCGAACTGATCGCCCGGCCGCGGCTCTTTCCGGGAACGAACTCCGACCGCCGCCATTTGGGTGCGCTCGTTCGCGCGCCGCCCGGTCAACTGGATTTGCACAAACTGATCATACGGCAGATCGTCGTGCAGTGCGTTGATGACCCAATCACTCCATAAATGGATTCCCGGTGCCGCCGTCATCCGTTCGTCCGCATCCGCGTAGCGCAACACGTCCAGCCAATGCCGCGCGTAACGAACCGCGTGCTGTTCATCCGCCAGGAGTTGATCGACCACCTTTTCGTAGGCATCCGCCGAGTCGTCCGCCAAAAACGCCGCCTGCTCCGCCGGCGAGGGCGGAATGCCCGTCAGGTCCAGGTGAACGCGGCGCAGCAGCGCTAATTTATCCGCGGCGCAAACCGGTTTGAGTCCGCGATTCTTGAGTTCCGCATTGATGAAACGATCAATCGGGTTGCATTCGGCCCCCTCCGGCAACGCGGGCCGCACCACGGGTTTCAAAGACCACCAAACCTCGCGCTTGGACTTATCGGTTTGCGTGTCGCCCTTGACGGGCAAAAGGGAAGCGCAAAGACAAATCATCCAGAGCAACGCATGGTCTGGAATTCTTCGAATCACACCTTTTCTTTTGCCACCGATGACCAAAACGGTCAATCACGATCACTCGATGTGTCGACCACTCGATGATTCCGCCCCGAGGCGCAACTTGCGGCACCGTCACCGGACAAACCGGAGCGGGGACCCACACCGCATTCCAAATCCAACCACGAAAGAACGAACGGTGGCTGATTTTGCCGCACGGGTTCAAGGGGAACGAACGCGGTAAAACCGCCGCGCATTGGTGCTGGTGGCCGAATCGGTGAATTGAAATTGGCCCGAGGAAATCTCACTGGCGCTGCCAAGCACGGTCCAGTTGCTGAGCGGGGTTGAGGCGTTGGTTCCGGCCAGCACCGTGAAACCAGTGCCCGGGATGTTGGTAAAGGCGAACTGGAAAGCACCATTTGGAAGCCGGGCCGCGCCGGTCAAAGTGATTGGTGGCATGGTCAACACGGTCGGGACGTATAGCTCCGCGCTGGAAAGATTGTTGCCAACCCCCCCCACCCCCGTGCCCCCCGTGTATAATAATTTTTGATTGGGGAGGCGGTAGTCGGTTTCAAATGTGCGCGCCACACTCATTGAAGCGGTCGTCGTCCAGCTCCCGGTGGCGGGATCGTACAATTCCGCGCTGGCGAGCGGGGTGTTGTTGGCTCCGTAACCGCCCGCGACCAGGACTTTTCCATTGGCCAGCAAGGTGGCGGTATGGCCGTAGCGCCCAGTGTTCAGCAATCCGGTCGCGTTCCAGATATTATTGGCGGGATTGTAAATGATGGCCTGTTTCAACACGCCACCGCCATATCCGCCCGCCACCAGTACCCTTCCATTGGGCAGCAAGGTCGCCGTATGGGAATCAAACCCGCCACTCACTGACGCCGCTGCGGTCCAAATTCCGGCGGCCGGATCGTAAAGTTGGACGCTGGTCAGCTCCAGGCCGTTTCGTCCGGCAACCACCAAAACTTTCCCGGAGGGCAGCAGGGTGGCCGTGTGACCATCGCGACCCGCCGACAACGCGCCGGTGAAGGACCAGTTGCCGGTTGCCGGATCATAAAGCTCGGTGCTCGCGGGGTAACCGTTGGTGGCGTCGCCGCCCGTGATCAACACCTTTCCATTGGGCAGCAGCGTGGCCTGGTGGCTGTAGCGCGGAATATTAAGTGCCCCGGTGGGTGACCAAGCTCCCGTCGAAACATCAAACAGTTCCGCAATGGCTGCGTAGCCGTTGTAGAAGACCGCCAGTCCGCCGGCGGCGAGAACCCTTCCGTTTGGGAGGAGGGTGGCGGTGCAGCCGACCCTTTTGGAGGCCAGGGAGCCGGTGGTTATCCAGACGTTGTTGGTCGCATCGAATATCTGCGCGGTGTTGGTGACCGTGCCGGCGGCGTTAAAGCCTCCAAAGACCAAAGCCCTGCCATCAGGAAGCAAGGCCGTCCCGTGGCTGGCCCGGACGGTGGACATTGATGGGGCGTTGGTGAAGTAATCAGCGTGAGCGGTGAGGGTAAGAAACAAATAAGCCGCCGGCGCGATTGCCAAAAGTTTGGGATTTAGATTTTTCATGGGGGAAATCTCGTTGGCGGCTACAGTTGCAGTTGCGCCGGGTAGGTTCAAGCTATAAAACCCAATTTCCAGCTACCTCGTAGCCTAGGAGTTCGCCATCAATGATCTGCACCCTTGGTGTGACCAGGTGCAATAGCTGGAACGTATCCATTCGCATTGCAGGATTAACCTGTTTGGAGCAAACTCCGTTCCACCATGACCGCGCCGAAACCCAAATCGGATCACGAGCTCGCGCAGCAGATCGAATCTCGCGCCCCCATCCAGCCGCGTCCGCAGATCAGCGATATCGTGTTTGACTTTGACGGCACACTCTCCTGGTTGCGCCACGGCTGGCCCGAAATGATGCATGCGCTCATGAACTCACATTTGCCGCCGCTACCCGGCGAGAGCTTGCAGGACCGGGAAAGCGTGCTGTGGGAGATCATTCTTGGCTTGAACGGCAAGCCCACCATCGTGCAGATGATGCGCTTCGCGGAAGTGGTCAGCGCGCGGGGCGGACCAAGATTGGACGGTGGCGAATTATGCGCCAAATACCAACACCGGTTGGATGTCGAAATCGCGGCCCGGAGCGCAATGATCCGGCGTGGCGACGCTGCACCGGATGATTTCGTCGTTTTTGGCGCGCGGCCGCTGTTGGAAAAATTGCGTTCTTTGGACCTCAAATTGATCATTCTCAGTTCCACCAAGGAAGATCGCGTCCGGGAAGAGGCCAATCTTCTTGGACTCGCTCCTTTTTTCGGCCGGCACATTTACGGCAGTGGCAGCGATCCGGCAGGTTTTTCCAAGATGGACGTGTTGAAAAAATTGCTCCACGAGGAAACCTTTGCCGGAGAAAACTTGCTGTCTTTTGGCGACGGCCCGGTGGAAATCTCCTGCACCAAGGAATTGGGCGGGTTCGCCATCGCCGTATGCAGCGATGAAAACCACAACGGCTCCGGCATCATGGATCCTTTCAAGCGCAGCCAACTTCTCGCCGCCGGCGCGGATTTCGCCATTCCCGATTACCGCCAGGCCGGGCCCCTCCTCGATCAATTGCTGGGTCGCCAAAGCAAATCGTTATGAACCCCGATCGCTTTCGCGCCATCACCTCCAGATATGCTGGTCTTCGCATCGCCGTGGTGGGCGATTATAGTCTGGACCGCTACCTTGACATCGATCCCGCCAAGGCGGAAATCTCCATCGAAACCGGACAGGGGGTCCACAATGTTATCGACGTGCGGCCGCAGGCGGGTGCGGCGGGAACCATCGTGAATAATCTAAGCGCCTTGCGCGTGGGCTCCATCTTTCCCGTGGGCTTCTGCGGTGACGATGGCGAAGGTTATGAACTTCGGCGGGCACTTGCAGCCTTGAAAGGCGTGCAGCCGGAGCACTTTTTTGCCACGCCGCTGCGCCGCACTTTCACCTATTGCAAGCCGCTGATTTTGGAGGCCGGTCAACCGCCCCGCGAATTAAATCGCCTGGATTCAAAAAACTGGACACCGACGCCGCATTCCGTAACTGAACGCATCCTCCAATCGCTGGCGCAACTCCGGTCAAATCTCGATGCGCTCATCATCATGGATCAGGTCGATGTCGCGGGGACGGGCGTCATCACGCCGCAAATCCTAGCTGCCCTGCCAATGATTTCGGGCAAACTGTTGACGCTGGCCGATTCACGACGCGGGCTGCGGGATTATCCGCCGGTTTGTTTCAAAATGAATGCGGGCGAACTCGGGTCATTGGTGAAATTGAGCGGCTCGCCGGACTTGGCGGAAATAAAAAATGCCGCAGCGAATCTCGCGGTTCAGGGTGGGCGCGCCGTGTTCATAACCTTGGCGGAACGGGGAATCATCGGCGCCCAACCCGGCGCGCCTGCGGAGCACTTGCCGGCCCTGCCGGTGCGGGGGCCCATCGACGTGGTGGGCGCGGGCGATTCCGTCACCGCGAATCTCACCACCGCGCTGGCGGCAGGCGCCACATTGCGCGAAGCCATGGAACTGGCCTTGGTGGCGGCTTCGCTCGTCATCCACCAACTGGGCACGACGGGCGTGGCGACTGTCACTGATTTGGAGAGTCTGGTTCGGTATGCGTAACCCAAATCGCACACACCACCCAACTGCTCGGAGGTATCACGCCGCATGATAATGCTTAACAACCTGATCCCCAGATCATTGCAACCAATTTACGTGGCTATTTTACCTGAGCCAGAGCCATCGGTGAGCCCCACGCCCGAGCAAAGCCTTCGCCGCCACTCCAAAGCCGACTTTTTGGCAGGCGGAAACGAGCATCCTAGGCTAAACTGTTTGTCGGTCGATCGACCGCCGGTTGCCCGGGTGGGCAAACGGGAGTCTAGAGCCCACGGTTGCAATTGCTTGGCTTGTAAAAAACGCAAAAACAGGGCTTGCAAAGCCTGCTGACCATGTTTAGGCTCTCAACTCTTTTTTAGAAGACGCCGGAAACGGTGGGCGGCAAAAAATGTGGTTCGCCGCCACCACAAGCAAGAGTTATTTATGGCAGTCAAAATACGGATGAAGCGGGTCGGAACGAAGAACACGCCGGTGTTTCGCATTGTCGTTGCCGATGGACGGAGCCCGCGCGATGGGAAGTTCATTGAGGAAATTGGGACCTACCAGCCTTTGAAGAAGGAAGGGAATTTCAATATTGATTTGGAGCGCGCCAAGTATTGGGTGAGCAAAGGCGCCAAGCCGAGCGATACGGTCGCGAGCTTCATCAAGAAAGCCGGCAAAGCTGCGGTTGCGCCTGCCGCTTAAGGAACGGGTGCGGGCTTATGCAAGCCTTCCTGGAATACGTGGTCAAAGGGTTGGTTCACCACCCCGAGGCTGTCATCGTCACTCCGGTGGAGCGGGATGGCACGACGATTTATGAGTTGCGGTTGCATGTCGAGGACGTCGGTAAGGTGATTGGCCGGCAGGGAATGACGATCAACGCCATCCGGTCGTTGCTGGTGGCCGGGAGTGCCAAGAAAGGGCTGCGTTGCAGCTTGGAAATCGTCGAGGAAAAGGCGGCGCGTTAGCCGTCGATTTACGCGCAAACCGGCGCGTGATCGAGCATGAAAATTGACGTGCTCACTTTATTTCCCGCGATGTTCGCGGGACCGCTCGACGAAAGTATCATCCAGCGGGCGCGCACGAACGGCGTGCTGGACCTGAAGATACACAATTTGCGGGATTACACCCACGACCGGCACAAGACGGTCGATGACCGGCCCTTCGGCGGCGGTCCGGGGATGTTGTTGAAGCCGGAACCGATCTTTGAAGCAGTTGA
>JAQGOT010000019.1 GCA_028293465.1 Pedosphaera sp.
AAGAGTGGTCGGAGCGACAGGATTTGAACCTGCGACGTCTTGGTCCCAAACCAAGTGCTCTACCAGGCTGAGCTACGCTCCGATCAAGGAACCTTAATAATCACCAAAAAGACCCGCAAAGCAATGAATATTATCTGCAAATGCCAAATACCGGCATGGAGCCGTCGTTTTCCGCGCCACCCTTCCTGATTTGACCACGGGCCTTGGCTGCTCGGCTTTGCGCTGGACGTTATGCCTGGGCGTGTTAATATTTCCTCGGTATGTCAACCCAAGCACCCGCGGTCCCTCAGAAAATCAACCTCCGCCGCCCCGATATTATGGAGGCGGTTCAAGCTCAAGTCCTTTCGCACTACCGCAGCGAACTCGTCGAGCGCATTCGCGCCAACGGCCACGTTCTCTCCGCCGACGGCTTGCTCACCGTCAAACTCGCCAAGGAATTTGGCTTTTGCTACGGCGTGGAACGGGCCATCGACCTCGCCTATGCCGCCCGCAAGGTGTTTCCTGACCGCCCCATTTACATCCTCGGCGAAATCATCCACAACCCCGAGGTGAACGACCAAATCCGCGCCATGGGCATCAAGTTTCTCTCCGGCAAGGAGAAGGACGCGGACATCGACGATTTGAAGAAGGACGATGTCGTCATCATTCCCGCCTTCGGCACCGAAGTCGCCATGCGCACCAAGTTGCAGGAAAAAGGCTGCCAGTTCGTGGATACCACTTGCGGGGACGTGATGAGCGTTTGGAAACGCGTCCGCCAATACTCCAAGGACAAGGTCACCAGCATCATCCACGGCAAGGCCTGGCACGAAGAGACCAAAGCCACGAGTTCCCAAACGACCAGCGGCGGCGGACATCACCTCGTTGTCTTCACGTTGGGCGAAACCGATTACGTCTGCAATTACATCCTCAACGGCGGCAACAAATCGGAGTTTTTGAATAAGTTCAAAGGCGCGCATTCAGAAGGCTTTGATCCGGACATCCATCTGCAAGCCATCGGCGTGGCCAATCAAACCACCATGCTCCGCGGCGAAACCGAGGAAGTGCAACGTCGCCTGAAGACGGCGATGATCCAAAAGTATGGTGCCGGTGAAATCGAAAAACATTTCCGTTTCTTTGACACCATTTGCGGAGCCACACAGGATCGCCAGGACGCACTCGAAAAGTTGCTCCGTGAACCGATGGACCTCCTGCTCGTCATCGGCGGCTATAACTCCTCCAACACTTCCCATCTCGCCGAGATGGGCGAAGCCAAACTGCCAACTTATTTCATCAAGAACGCCGCCAAGATGGTTTCTGAGAAGTTGATCGTGCATTACGATCAACATAAGGCCGAGGAAGTCGAAACTAGTGATTGGCTCCCCTTGGGCCGGATCACCGTCGGCATCACTGCCGGTGCTTCCTGCCCCAACAACTTGATCGAGGACACGATTCGTCGCCTGTTTGAATTGCGCGGCGTTTCCGTGCGGGAACTCCTCGATATCAAGTAAAATGGCGGTTTCCCTTTCTCCATCAACACCGCAGTTTTCCTGCTGCTGACCAACCCAGCCACCCATGCCTCGCACCTGTGAACAGCTAGAACAATTGGAGCGCCAGAGCCTCGCCCCGTACGCCCAGTTCAGCGCCGACTCCCGCGGCCGCAAATACCCCGAACCGCCCCCGGAATGGCGCACGCAATACCAACGCGACCGCGACCGCGTCATCCATTCCCGCGCCTTTCGTCGCCTGGAATACAAGACCCAGGTGTTCCTCAACGGCACCGGCGACCACCTTCGCACGCGCCTGACTCACACCATGGAAGTGGCCGCCATCACCCGCAACATCACCCGCGCCCTGAAGCTGAATGAAGACCTGGCCGAAACCATCGCCCTCGCGCATGACCTCGGCCATTCCCCGTTTGGCCATAAAGGCGAAGTGGTCTTGAACCGGTTGATGAAGAAATACGGCGGCTTCGAGCACAACCGCCATAGCCTCCGCATCGTCGAGGAATTGGAACAAAAATATCCCCGTTTTTCCGGCCTCAATCTCAGTTGGGAAGTGCGCGAAGGTTTGATCAAGCATTACACCAGCTACGATCACCCCAGCAAACGGCGAGGCTTCAATGCCAAATCTTCCTCCTTGGAAGCCCAGGTGGCCAATCTCGCCGACGAAATCACCTACTACAGCCACGATCTCGACGACGGTTTGGATTCCGGTTTGTTATCGGAGAAGCAATTAAACGGCGAGGTGCGCATCTGGCGTCACGCCGCCCGCACGGTCAAAAAAGAATACGGCGACCTGCCGGATGAATGCCGCCGTTATTTCATCATCCGCACCATCATCGACATGCAGGTGAAGGATGTGGTCGAAACCACCGAGGCCCATATCATCAAAGCCGACGTGCAGAGCGCCGACGATGTGAGGTTGCAGCCCAAGCCATTGGTCCGTTACAGTCCGGAACGCCGTGAGTTGAATCTGGAACTGCGCAATTTCCTTTACAAAAATCTTTACTACAACCCGGTGGTCCACGGCCCGAACTTGCGCGCCGTACGAATGCTGGACGATCTGTTCAACTACTACTTGAAACATCCCGAACAGGTGGGCGAACAAGCCCGCAAACGATTCCGCAAAATCGGCCGCCACCGTGCGATTTGTGATTACCTGGCCGGCATGACCGATCGTTACGCCATGCAGGAACACGAACGCATCTTCGGCCCTACGCCGTAGTAGGCACGGAGTCCCGCCGGGGTACGTAGTCCCGCCCCGCATGCGGGGCGGTCAAACGTTCGCCATCCTCGCGCACTGAAGTATCCCCACGCCCCTCCGGCATCTCTCCGCGTTTCGCCCGCTCACCTTTCTGCCAGCAACTCCTCAATCCGCTCTTTCATCATCGCGTAATCCTTGTCCCCCTTTACATACTCGCCACCGGGATGGATGTGCCGGATCACCCCGTGGCGGTCGATCAGGAAACTGACACTCGTAAAATCGTGCGATCCGCGATCCAGCCACCAATGGTGAAGCGTCTTCCAGTCGGTATCAATCGCGACCGGAAAATTGAACCCGAACCCGTCAGCATACTCCTTGACCATCGGCACCTTCAGCAGTTCCTTCCCTTTGTGATGGTAGAAGCCGACTACTTCCAATCCTCGCCTATGATAGCGGTTATAGAATTCATTCAAGGCAGGTGCCGTGGCCCGGCAATACGGACATTCCGGCGCCGTCCACCAACGAACCAGGACGACTTTTCCCCTCAACTCCGCCAGCTTGAGCGCGGGTGAATTAAGCCAGTTTTGGACCTGCCACTCCGAGGGTTTGGTGCCCAGCAATTTCTCTGCGCCGAAAGCCGGGAAGCCAGGCAACAGGCTAAACAGAATCGCCATCGAGCAGACAGCACTTTGCCATCGCCTCGAAATCCAGGCCGTTCTAAAACCTCGTGTCATAGTCAGCCTCAACCTAACCTCAATCCGGCTTTTTAGGCTGGAGAATCAACTTTCCGTCCTTGATTTCGATGCTTTCAGAACGGCTGATCACTGGCGCGTTGGTGTCAATCTCGCTGTTCTCCAAAAGATTCTGATTCCTCAGCTTCGACATATAAACTTCCGGCAGCGGTTTCCCTTTTACTTCCAGTGAATCCGTGGTGATCGAGACCTGATCGTTGGTGAGCACGACTTTGAACACGCCAACCCCGTTCAAAAACCGTCCTTTCGTTTCGATCAACGGTATCTTGAAAAACGCATCCAACGGCAGGCTCACCTGTCCCTTGATCTGGTTTCCCTCCAAGGCCACATGGAATCGGTCCTTGAACAGTTTCATCTCCGGCGCGCTGCTCAGCAACGCGTTGATCTCTCGTCCGCTCAGGACAAAGGGCGGTGCGTTGCTATGCGCCTCCAGCGCCTCATTGAACGCGGCAAAACGCTTTTTCAATTGCTCCAGTTCTGCGGCGGGCATTTCTTCCTTGGGCAAAGCCATCGGTTGCGTATCCGTGTACTCAGTAATCAGCGCATTGACCCGGTGGATGGCATAACGGACGCCAAAAAATGCCGTCAAGCCAACGATCAGCAGGAGCACAAGGCTTGTAATACAGCCATAAAAAAAACATCCAGGCTGCTTCTTCGGAGTCTCAAGATTGCTCATAAGTTAGGTTTTAATCGTCACTAAAGTTCTCTACCCTCAGGCTGGTCCGTTGCCCATCCCCGCCTACTTTTTCCATTTTCGCACCACGGGCGTGACCCGGATCGGCGGCGGCAAAGGAATCTTCGGTGCTACCGAAGGCGGCGGCGTCGGCTGGGGTGGCTGTGGCGGGCGAATTTCAATTTGGTGAATCTCGTGCACCAGCCAATCCTTGCCCTCGGTGGCCAGTTCACCAATCTTGGTGTCTGGAAACTTCATCTCGCCGATCTTGAATTCCGCGAAAGACTTGAGCGCATCCATCCCCTGCCCGGCCAGCTCACCCAATGACGGCGGGGGCGGAGCCGTTGCCGTCTCCAGCGTCTGATAGCCGTTCACGACCCATTCCAGCTTGCCGGTGCCAATGTCCACCAACAACCCGTGCACCGGCACTTTCGGGCCGATGAGCGGACTGTGACGCACAAAATCAACCGCTTTGATTACATTCTGCCGCTCGCTGGCGAACAAGCCAAAAAACTCGGTCAAGTTCTCCGGCAACGAGGCCCGCTGGATTCCCAACGCCCGAAACGCATCGTCCAATTTCATCGCGGAGGTCTTGCACACCTGGCAATCATTGTGCCCGATGATCGCGATCTGCCTCGCCCCTTTCACCGCACAGGCCAGCGCCAACGATCGCATGGTGCTGCTCGTCGGCCCCGTGATGATATTGCCGGCATTCCGCAGCCAGATGAACTGTTCCTTGGGCAGACCCAGCACCTCCGGGAGGAGCGGGTTCAGCCTCGCATCGATGCAGGTCAGCGCCGCCACGGGCAGTTCATCCGCAAAATCTGCCGGATGCAACCCCGCCTTTGCATCGCCTGCAAGTGCGCGGTGATTCGCTTCAACTATGGCCTCAAATAAGCGCATCGCTGTTGTCAGACCGTGATTCGGCAATCTTCATCGCTGCGTCGCCAGCTTCCGTGGTTGCCGCCCGGCAAAAAAGTAAATGATCGCCCCCAGCAGATGCGTCAGGGCGATGACCAACACCCAGGCGACCTTCTCATTCCCGCTGATGCTCTCATTCTTGATGCAGTCAACCAACATCCAGATCCAGAAGGCGAACATCGCGAGGCACAGCGGAATCAAGCCCAACGCCATTATCAGCAACACGATCTCCCAGCCCCCGATTAATGCTCCTAACATGATATTCCTTTCATTTGATTTGGGTTCATCTCGTTCCCAGCTACCTGCGCGACGTGTCGCGCCCTGCTAAATAATAAATTAATGCCCCCAACGCGTGGAGGAAAATAATCACCAGCACCCACACGATCTTCTCGGTGGAGGCCAACCGCTCATTCTTGATGGCATCCACCAGCATCCAGATCCAAAACACGAATGCCAGCACCACGATGACGAAAGATATTAATGCAAATAATAATCCAAATGCTCCGCTGATCATAAAAGAGTAGTCTCCTTTCTTTTAGCCGATTTTATCACCGGTGTCTCCCCTGTCCATCGCCTTCCGGATGGCCGGCACCTGCTCCAGCAATTTCTCGAACTTGATGCCGGTCAGGCTCTCAATGACAGGCGGTAACTGGCTTATGATCTGGGTCACATCGCCCGTTAACTTGCTCGCGCCACCCCCAGCCCCGTTGCCGCTGTTGATGATGACCATCTTCTCGGTTTTCGAGAGCGGCTCGCTGATCTTGCCCGCCAATTCCGGCAGGATGCGCACGATCATCTCAATGACGGCCGCCTCGTTATACAGCTTGAACGACTCCGCTTTCAGCTTCATGGCTTCGGCCGTCGCCGTTCCTTGCGCCTCAATCACCGCCGCTTCCGCCAGACCGCGCGCCTTGTTGGCTTCCGCCTCGGCGATTCCCGTGGCCTTCGCGACATCCGCGGCCGCAAAGCCGGTGGCCTTGCTCGCCGCCGCCGCACCGGCGGCTTCGGCCTCCAACTGGAACTTCCTCGCGTTCGCCAGGGTCTCCACCCGGTAACGCTCGGCATCCGCCGGCTTTTGCACCATGGCTTCCAACTCGCGCTGTTTGCGCAGGATTTCCTGTTGTTGCAACTCAATCTGTTTCTGCTTCTCGATGATGCTGACCTGGATCTCTTCCGCTTTGACCAACTGTCCGGTCTTGAACTTTTGTAAATCGTAGGCCAGGTCGGCTTCAGCTTTTCGCTGGTTCACCGCCGCCTGGTATTGGGCCACATTCGATTGATAATCACGCTGGGCTTCCGCAATCTTCGAGTCCGCCTGGAACTTGGCTTCCTGCCCGGCTTGCGTCGCCGCTGACGAACGGATCATCGCATCCCGGTCCGCTTCCGCCTGCGCGATCTGCGCATCCCGCTTGACCTGCGCAATCCGCGGCTTGCCCAAGGCCTCCAGGTACCCCTGCCCGTCACGGATGTCGCGGATCGTGAAACTGACAATCGACAACCCCATGTTGGCCATGTCACCCGCCGCAACCTCCTGCACTTTGGAAGCGAAGGCATCGCGGTTCTGGTAAATATCCTCCACCGTCATCGTGCCCAAGATCGCGCGCAGATGTCCTTCCAAAGTCTGGGTCGCCACGTTCTTGATCTCATCCGTGGACTTGCTCAGGAACTGCTCCGCCGCCGTCGCCACGGAAACATCATCACCCTTCACTTTTACTTGCGCCACGCCGTCCACCTTCACCGGCACCCCTTTGCTGGTGTAAACCTCGGGGGTCTGCACATCGATCGTAAGCAATTCCAGCGAGAGAATATCAACCTTCTCAATCACCGGGTAAACGAACGTGCCGCCGCCTTTCACAATCCGGAACCCGCGCACATGTTCAGTGCCGTCCGGATCCACATAACGATGCCGTTTGCCGGAAACCACGAGCACCTGGTTGGGCCCAACCTTGGTATAGCGGCTCAGCACCACGATGATGAGCATGAACACCACCAACGCGAGGATCACCGCGACAAAAACCACGGCGGTTCCCGAAAAGAGGGAACTCAGATCTGCTAACATGGGACTCAGGTTCATAGGTTGATTAGGGCGTTTTGTGTTCTGATGAATTAAACCGGCGCAACGTAAAATTGGGACCCGATGATTCTGACAATTCTTACCGCTTTGCCCGACGGTATCGGCGCGCCATGTTCCTCGCGCGCCGGCGCGGTATAACGGGTGCCGCCTTGCACGTAGGCGATCTCCCCGACTCCATTCTCGGGAATCGGGGTGATGATATGCGCCATGATGCCTACCAGGTGGCCGATCTTGGCTTCACTGGAACTTTGGGTCCGTACGAACAGTTGCCGCAACAACCAAAGCACCCCCACGGCAGTCAACAGTCCGCACAAAACGGCCAACGGAGCGCTGATGAAAGGACTCCGTGTCGCGGGAATCTCGTGAAAAACGATCCCAAACCCGCCAAACGCGGTCACGAAGGAGGTAATGACCGTCGGACTGAAAGCGGAAACCCCCGGCATATCGCTCAAATCCGCGCCGGCTTCCGCGTGACCACCGCTGCCACCCACATGCCCCTCGTGCCCGCCCCCAAACAGATGGCCGAAGAATGCTGTTAGGAGGGTGAAAAACAGCCCCACTCCTAAACAAACGAGATAAATGAGAAAATCCATAGTGCCTGCTTGGTTGCTTACGTACGTCTTTATCGGCCAATTCCCCACCTCCATCAAGCATAATCAAGCCTGGCGTCTGCTACCCACCCATTTGATACCACCCCTGCCTCTAAGGATCATTTATAATCCGAAACGTCTTTTATAACCGCCTAAGCTTTGGTGATCGAGCCCTTTTGGTCCTTGGTCATTGGAAATTGGTCATTTTTACACGCCCCTTCTCGCTTGCCAATCTGGACGTCTCTCTGCATTTTGTCTGTAATGCAATCCCATGAATTGTTGCGCGAAGTCTTCCAAAAATGCAGTGCCAAACAGGTCGCCTCTGAACTTGGTCTCTCCCTGTCCATGATCTACAAGTGGGCCGAACCCCCGGACGTCGTCGCCGGCAGCGGCACGGTCAACCCCTTGGACCGCATTGAAGCTCTCCAACGCTGCAGCGGCGATCCGCGCCTGGTTCAATGGATCTGCCAGCGCGCCGGAGGCTTTTTCATCAAAAACCCCAAGACCATCAACCCGCATCCGGAATTCCTCATCCCGGCCACCAACGAAATCATCCAGGAATTTGCCGACCTGCTCGCCGTCATTGCCAATGCCGTCTCGGACAACCAGATAACCCGCAACGAAGCCGAGAACATCCGCGGTCGCTGGGAGGAACTCAAATCCGTGACGGAAGGTTTCGTTCGCTGTTGCGAGGAAGGCAACTTCCGCGCGTTGAAAAATAACCCGCCTGTATCAAAAGCCAGACCGGAATCAGGCGATGACCGCAGCCCAGGCCGAAAGTAAAATCACATGAAAGCGCTGTTTTTTTTATCACTCTTTCTTCTGGCTTGCAGCCTGCAATCGGCGGAAATCATCACCGCCGATGTCTGCATTTACGGCGGAACCGCCGGCGGAGTCGCGGCGGCGGTGGAAACCGCGCGTCTGGGCAAAACGGCGGTCATCGCCGAATTTGGCAGCCATCTCGGCGGCATGAGCTCAGGTGGGTTAAGCCAGACGGACATCGGCAACAAAGCCGCCATCGGTGGCATCGCGCGCGAGTTTTATCGCCGCATGGGAAAGCACTACGGCAAAGAGGAGCAGTGGAGCTTCGAGCCAAGCGTTGCCGAGGACATTTTTTTCACGTTCGTAAACGA
>JAQGOT010000035.1 GCA_028293465.1 Pedosphaera sp.
GGTCTTCAGCCAAGGTTCAGGCGGGGATTTGTTCTTCGCAGGCCTGGAATCTTTTCAAAAGAAAGGCGCGCTCGGATTGGAGTTCGACCAATTGCAGCGACTTTCGGAAGTAACCTGCCGCTGCCAATGGATCGTTGAGCTGCGACTCGAACTCGCCCTGGACCGCGTAGAGCAGGTAATAATGCTCCAGTTTATCCAGATCTTGAATGGCGGCGACGGCATCCAAGCCGGCTTGCGGGCCGTGAATGTTCGCCACCACGATGGCGCGATTGAGCGCCACGACCGGCGAATCATCGCATTCGACCAGGTGATTATAAAGCGACAGGATTTGCGGCCAGTCCGTGGACTCATAGTCAGAGGCCGCGGAATGACAGGCGGCGATGCCTGCCTGCAGATGATACTCGGTAATTTCTTCGCCTGAAGCGGACTGCGCGAAGTGGAACATGCCCCGCGCGATCATCGCTTGATCCCAACGCGTCCGGTCCTGTTCCTGGAGGCGAAGCAAGCTGCCATCCCCATCCACCCGCGTCGGGATGCGCGCGGCATTCAACAGCATCAACGCCAGCAACGCATGCGTCCTGGGTTGATTGCCGGCCGAGTGTGCCGCCAACAAACCGGTCAGGCGGATCGCCTCGTAACAGATATCCTCCCGCACCAACTTGTCGCCGCTCGAAGCCTTGTAGCCCTCGTTGAAGAGCAGGTAGAGCGATTGCAAAACGCCATCCAATCGCCGCTCCAGCTCCTCCCCGGAGGGGATCTCGAAAGGGATCCGGGCCTCGCGGATTTTTTGCTTCGCCCGGGTCAGCCGCTTGGCAATCGCCGCTTCGGTCGTCAGAAAGGCTTTCGCAATTTCAGCAGGGCTGAATCCGCACAGCGTCTTCAATGCGAGTGCGACCTGCGCCTCCGCCGGCACGAGGGGGTGACAGCAGACGAACATCATCCGCAGACGGTCGTCCGTAAGCCCCGGTTCGGAGGAGTCACCCGCGTCGGCAGCGGGATTGCCTTGCTCCATCAGGTGGATGATTTCGGCTTCCTTGTCGCGGAAAACTTTTTGGCGCCGGACGACATCCAGCGCCAGATTGCGGGAAGCCCGCATGATCCACGCGGCCGGATTTTTCGGAACGCCGTAAAACGGCCAAGTTTGCAAGGCCCGGGACAGCGCCTCTTGGACCACGTCCTCGGCGAGTTGAAGATGCTCAAGGCCGAAAATTCCCGTCAGGATGGCCACCATCTTTCCCGCCTCATGGCGAAAGAGATGTTCCACCACCAGGGAGACTTCTCGTGGTGGTGGTGCGGTGCTGTTGTTCTCGGATGAACTCATCTGGTGCCTTGGCAGGCGCGGCGGACGGTCACGCGTTGGCGTGAGCCAGTTGCTCCTGGAGCTGCTTCATCAGCGGACACTCTTCAGCCACGGGCCGGACTTCGACGACCGAGCCGTATTCCAGGACCGGGCATTGTTTTGCGATCGCCACCGCTTCGTCCATGTCGGCGACTTGCAGCAGGAAATAACCGCCGATCGCTTCCTTGGACTCGGCGAACGGCCCGTCGGCGACCGTGCGACCATTCTTGCCGGAGACGAGCTTGCCCTCGCGCTCCAAGGGTTGTCCGGTTTTAAGCTTGCCTTGCTGGTTCAGCTTTTCGAACCAGCCCATAAACTGGCCCATTACCTTTTGAAGTTCTTCCGGGGATAGACTTTTGTGCCATTGCGTCCCGCGGAATAACAGCAGGAACTCATTTTTCTTTTCTGTGCTCATGTTCGCCTTTCTTTTTTGATGTCGAGCGTTGTTGCCCGTTCAATAATACGACGAACAAGGAGACACTCTCAGGACAATTATTTTGCGCTGTCGTTCACTTCCCAGAGCGCGAACATGTTGTTCTCCGTGTCCTGACAAATGACGAAATAGCCCATGTGCGGCACCGTCGTCTTGGGCATGCAGATTTTACCGCCGAGCTTCACGACCTTGGCCGCGGACTTGGTCACCGATGCCACGTTGATGTAGTTGGTGATGGGTTGTTGCGGAGACTTGCGTGCCATCATGCCTCCATCCGGCGTGTCGTTGTGGCCGCCGGTGTCGACGTGCCAATAATCCTCCACTCCCGGAAATTTCTCGATTTTCCAGCCGAATAACGCGCCATAAAACTGTTTCGCGCGCGCGACATTGTCGGCCGGAATTTCAAACCAGACGATGCTCGACGCGGTTTTGCTTTTCTTGCCTTTAACGGTTTTTGCTTTTTTTTGTGTGCTCATAAGGGGCTTTTGGTTGAGGTTCTTAATACACGAAGAAGGAGGGGTTCGCCGAGGACCAGGTGCGTTCGGTTTTTAGCTAAATGAAAAGCGCGCTACTTCTTTTCGACCGCTTTTGCCGCCGAACTCAAATCCGCGAGGCCTTTTTCAAACTGGCCGCCGATCATCTTATCCATGTTCATGAAGAGGTGGATCCCTTTGGCCATGAAATTGTTTTTGCCGCCCATGGTCCAGGTCACGGCGGTTTGATTGCCATCCGGCTTGAAGGTGAATTCGGTGTCGCAGATGGACGCGAACGGCTTCAGGAATTCGAGTTTGATCCTGATCAACTCATTGGGGTGATTCTCCGTCAACGTCATGCGGCCGGCGCCGACGTCGTTATTGCCGGCCCAGGTGTAGATCGCACCGGTTCCGGCCGGCGCGCCTTCGTAGGTTTGTTTCATCGCGGGATCGATTTTCGCCCAAGGGGACCAGGCTTCCCATTTATGGAAATCGTCCACCTGGGCGAATACTGCCGCGGCGGGCGCTGAAATGGTAGCCGTCCGAGTGACGCGATACTCGGACGGTTGCACGGCGACAACCACGACAAACACGGCCACAATCGCCACAAGGGCGATGAGGATTTTTTTGAGCATAAGGATTCTTCTCCGGATCGGGTTGAGGTTGTGAGGGGGCTTGGAGAGCTGAGAGAGCCTCAAGCCGCCACAAGCACCATCCAGCACACACCGAAGCGGTCAGTGACCATGCCGAAGCGTGGAGAAAAGAAGGTCTTGGTCAGCGGCATGACCACCTGCCCACCCTCGGCCAGAGCGGTGAAAAACCGCTCAGCCTCAGCCTCGGTCGGCACCGAAAGCGAGAGTGAAATGCCTTGGAAGTTGGGCTTTCCTGAGCAACGACCGTCTGTAGCCATCACAATCGAGTCACCGATGCGGAAGCTCGCATGCATTACCTTGTTTTCATCAACGGGTTGGCACATCTCGGATTTCTGCTGCTCCGGACTTTCCTTAAAGCGCATGAGCATCAGCACTTCGGCCGCGAGCGCCTGCTTGTAAAATTCGAGGGCCTCCTCACAACGGCCCTCAAAAGACAAATAAGGTTGGACCAGTTTGGTGGGATTCTTTGCGGTTGCAGTCATAATTTTATGTTTTTTTGCTGGGTTGTGGTTTTCGTTACGTTCGCCTTTACAACGAACGAAGCTGGGTGTTCAGGACATATTTGTCGAGAATTGTTTCGCCTCGTCCTCCAAGCGCGTTTGGCCTGTCATGCCATGAGGCTTACGGATTCGTGAGCAAATCCCCGCAGTGCATCAGTTAAGCTTGGTTCAATAAGGTTTCCATTTTAGAGGCTTGCCGTGTGGTTTTCAGGATGCCGTGGCGCTGCTCATTGTTTCTCCAGGGCTTTCAGGCTGGAGTGTTAAACGGTTGGGCCTTGCCCGCTGCCTTCGCCACTACATTCAAATCCGCGAGGCCCTGCTCGAACTGGCCACCGACCATTTTGTCGCAGTTCATGAACAGGCCAAACAACTTGAACATGAACGTGTTTGTGCCCGCCATGGTCCAGGTCACGACGGTTTGATTGCCCTCAGCCTTGAAGGTGAACTCGGCGGTATTGGTCGCTTCAAAAGGCTTGCGGAATTCCAGTTTGAACCGGATGCGATCGTTCGGTTGGCTTTCCGTGATCGTCATGTGGCCGTCGCCGACCTTGTTGTTGCCCGCCCAGGTGTAACCGGCGCCGGTCCCGGCGGGCGGCCCCTCGAAATTAACCTTGGCGGTGGGATCCATTTTTGCCCAAGGCGACCACGCCTCCCACTTGTGGAGGTCGTTCACCTGGGCAAACACAATCCCCGGCGGTGCGGAGATGGTGGCGGTTCGCGTGATGCGGAAGTCGGATGGTTGCAGGGCCGCGATCACGACCAATACGATGACAAGGACCGGGATGGCGATAAGCATTATTTTCAACATAGGAATCCTTCTGGATGTTGGTTTATGCGCAACTTGACGACGGGATCAGCCTCCCGCCATGGCTCCCACGATCAAAAATGGCTCCGTGCCGGTCGTCACCACATCGGGCAACGTGGCATCCGGCGGATCATGGGAGAGATCCTCCTCGCACGCGAAGAACCTGATGAACGGTCGGCGGCGGAGGGTGACATGGTCGCGGATCGTCCCGCGCAGCACCGGATAGCGTGCCTCGAGCGCGTCGAGCACCGAGCCCAGCGTTATCGGACTCCCAACCTCAAGCTGCACCTCGCCGTCAACCCGCGCCAGCGTGCGCAGATGAAATGGGAGGACAACCCGAATCATGGCAGTGTCTGGACTTCGACAGACAAGACGGCTGGAAGATCGTGAACAATGGCATTCCATGAGTCACCACCATCCGGAGACATGTAAACCTGCCCGCCGGTGGTGCCGAAATAGATGCCGCATTTATCAAGCGAATCCACAGCCATGGCATCGCGCAGCACGTTGACGTAGCAATCCTTTTGCGGGAGGCCTTTGGTAAGCGCTTCCCATTCGTTGCCGCCGGTTCGGCTGCGATACACGCGCAGTTTTCCATCCGGTGGAAAATGTTCCGAATCGCTCTTGATCGGCACGACGTAAATTGTATTCGGTTCGTGCGCGTGGACGTCGATCGGGAAGCCGAAGTCAGACGGAAGGTTGCCACTGACCTCACTCCACAACTCGCCGGCGTTGTCACTGCGCATGACATCCCAATGCTTCTGCATGAACAAAACATCCGGGCGGGAAGGATGCATGGCGATACGATGCACACAATGTCCAACTTCCGCGTCCGGGTCAGGGAGTTCGTAATTGGACTTTAACCCGCGGTTGATTGGCTTCCACGTTTTGCCGCCGTCCTCGGTACGAAACGCGCCTGCCGCTGAGATGGCGATGAATATCCGGTTCGCATTCTTCGGATCCAGGAGGATGGTGTGCACAGCCATGCCACCCGCACCGGGTTGCCAGAGCGCTCCTTTGGTGCCACGCAGCCCGGAAAGCTCCTGCCAGGTTTTACCGCCATTCACCGTTTTGAAGAGGGCCGCGTCTTCCGCTCCGGCATAAACCGTATCCGGATCGGTCAACGAAGGTTCGAGATGCCAGATGCGTTTGAATTCCCAAGGGTGTTGCGTGCCGTCGTACCATTTGTGAGTGCCTACCTCGCCTTCGTAAACAAACTTGTTGCTCTCGCCCTGGGGCATGCCGTCGGGAGTTTTTGTCGGCCCGCCACCGGGAGTCTCCCAAGTCTTTCCGCCGTCATTGGAATGCTGAATAATCTGGCCAAACCAGCCGCTCGATTGCGACGCGTAGATGCGGTTCGGATCAGCGGGCGAGCCTTTGAGGTGATACATCTCCCAACCCGCAAAGTGGGGTCCGCTGACTTCCCAATTCTGCCGCTTGCCATCCGCTGTCAGGATGAACGCGCCTTTCTTCGTGCCGACCAATACTCGGACTCTGCTCATAGCTTTCTCCTATTTTGATTTGTGTTTGGTGGTTTTGATCAATTTGCCCCGGGCGTCAAACGTGCGCCAATCGCCGACCTTCTGGTTGCCGGTGAACTCGCCTTCGTCATACAATCCGCCGTCGGGATGGTAGCGTTTCCAAACGCCCGATTTCTTTTCTTCAACGAACGAACCCGTCTGCATCAGCTTGCCGGTCGCCCGATACCATTGCCATTTGCCGGTCATTTTGCCGCCGGCGAATTTGCCCACGGCCCGCAACTGTCCGCTCCGCAGATAATACTTCCACACGCCGACCTTCGCACCGTTACGAAACCTGCCAACGCAAGCCAGCGTGCCGTCTTTGTAGCATTCCTTGAACTCCCCGTGCTTCAGCTTGCCGTCGGCGTCGTGTTTGTCTTGGTCAGCTTTCATGCAAGCGCAAGGCTCGGCAGAGCGGTGGTGATCATTTGAATTAATCGGTCCAGCTTTGTCACCGATTTATTTTTTGTCGGAAGCTTGCTTCAATTTTTCGATGTCAAGTTTGGTCATCTTGAGCATCGCTTGCATGACTCGATTTGATTTGGCATCGTCCTCGTCATTCAACAACTCGCCTAATATCGGAGGAACGATCTGCCACGACACGCCAAATTTGTCTTTCAGCCAGCCGCACTGTTGCGTTTCTCCACCGGCAGAAAGTTTCTCCCAGAAGTAATCGATCTCTTTCTGCGTTTCGCAACTGACAAAAAACGAAATGGCCGGAGAGAACTTGAACATCGGGCCACCGTTCAGCGCCATGAATTTCTGCCCCTCGAGCTGGAAGGTCGCGGACATGGGGCTAACGCTTTCAATTTTGGAATTCTTAAAGATGGAGGTATAAAATTTTGCCGCCTCTTCAGCTTGGCCGTCGAACCACAAGAACGGGGTAATTTTTTGCATGTAGTTTTTTTATGTTAAATGGTCTTTTCCGCTCACGCTTTCGCCAGGTAGGCGGCGAGTTGATCGAAGGTCCCCGTCCAGCCGCCCTTCATGCCTTCATGGGCGCCGTCGAAGGTTTTGCGTTCCGCTTCCGTCGCATTGAGCGGAGCCCATTGCAAGGTGAGGGTCGTCCTGCCGCCTTGCTCGGTGAACGTGGTTGTCGAAAGCATTTCCAGCGGCCAGGTGGCGCTCATGGGATGCCGGGTGAGGCCGCCCGCTTCATCCGAAAAGGAATTGACCAGGACGATGCGTTCCAGCGCGACGATTTCACGGTAAACGAACTTGCCCCACATTTGGTGTCCGTCCGGGGATTGCATGCAGTAATGGAACGTTCCGCCCGGCCGAAAATCCAGCCTGGCCACCGGCATCGTGAACCCTTTCGGCCCGAACCATTGCATCAGGCGGTCGCGCTCCGTCCACGCCCGCCACACGAGATCGCGCGGAGCATCGAAGGCGCGCGAGATGACGAACAGGCCCCCGGCAGGGTTCTGACCGGGATTTCCAGATGCTTTGTTCATGGAATTTTTTTTCGCAGTGGTTCAGGAATGATGGCTCAGGCCGCGACAAGGACCTTGAATCCACCGCAGAGCATGCGCTTGCAATCGAACGGCATGTTTTTTGGGTCACACATGGCCGCGAGCCGCGGATCCTTCATCACCTTGGCATTTACGCGGTCACGATGCGCCCGCGACTTGAACACGATCCACGAAAACACCACTGTTTCCCCGGGCTTGATCTTGATCCCGCGTGGGAACGGGAGGCCAAACTTCACGTCGAGGTCATCGCCGACGCACTCCCGGTACTCCAGAGCCCCGTGCTCCCGCCAGATTGGGCCCGACATGCGGGCCAGGCGGCGGTAAGCCGCGATATCCTTTTTCTTAATCGGAAGAACGTACCCGTCAATGTAACCAGCCATGGTATGTGATCTCCTTTTATGGGTTGTCGGCAACGATGATTATGCCTGCGCGAGCTGGGCTTCAGCCTGAACTTCTCCGACGATGGGACATTTGCCGGCCACTGGTCGCACTTCCACGCGTATGCCATACGGCAGGCCTGGACATTCCTGTGCAATGGCCACCGCTTCGTCGAGGGTGTTTACCGCGAGGAGAAAATAACCGCCGATCGTCTCCTTGGATTCGGCAAAAGGGCCGTCGGACAACACGCGGCCATTTTTGCCTGAAACAATCTTGCCTTTACGTTCCAAGGGGTTGCCCGCGAGGGCTTTGCCTTCGTCGGTCAACCGCTTGAACCAGGCCATCCACTGGTCTCCGACCTGTTGCATCTCTTGCGGCGAGAGCCCCTTGTACCAGTCTGTGCCCCGAAAGATCAGCATGCAGCCATTTTTGGTTTCTGGGTTCATACGCTTTTTGTGTTTTTATGTTAGAATTTAGCGTTTCCGATGATATGACGAACGGGGGGACGCGGTCAGGACATTTATTTTGGATTTTTCCACCGTGCTGAAAGCGGCCAAAACCTGTTCGTGGAAGGCTGCCGAGCAATGCATATCGAGCGCGGGAATCTCCGAGCAACAAACCTTGCCGTCGCCGAAGGTGGGATGACTTTTGCCATTCATGATGTTTTGGCTCCAGACTGGGTATTAAAGTGCCGACCATTACCGCAAAGGAATCAGCGCGCGCACGCGCCGATCGCGCAGGAACAGCCCGCCCCAGAGGACGATGCCGAGAATCACCGTCATCAGGTAAGGTTCGCCGACCCGCAAATTGGCCAGCGTGGCACCGCCGAGATAGCCGGTGAGCAGGATCGCGCCGAGAACGGCGGTGCGCGGAATGAGATAAAGGAGGGTGCAGACCAGTTCGACAACGCCCAATCCAAACAGCAGGCGCTCGGGGAGCCCAAAATGAGTGAACCCTTCGACGACTGCGGCGGGCTTCATGAACTTCATCACCGCGCTGAAAATCAGCAGCAGTGCGGGCAGGGTGCTCATGATGTGGCCGGTCCAAAACATGGCTTTCGAAACAGGAGCGGGTTGAGTGATCGATGTCATAGGATGGTTTTCAGGATTCTTGGGTTGTCGGTCAAGCGATTTTTGAGACGCATTCCGCGAGCCGAACCAGGCTTTCGCTCCAGCCTTGTTCCATGCCGGCGAGCGCGGCGGCCAGTTCCGGTGTGGATCGGACGACGACCACCCGCAAGGTGAGCTTTGTTCCGCCATCCTGTTCGGCGAAGGTGATGGTGGTGAAGACTTCGAGTTGGGGAATGCCCTGCTTGTCCTCAAAGGCGGTGGAGGTGAAGACGAGCCGCTCGGGCTCGACAATTTCATGAAAGGTGCCCCTCATCGGATGTGCGGCGGCATCGGGCCCCTGCATGTGAATCAGGATCGCGCCACCCGGACGCGCATCCAGCTCGCAGACGGGATTGGTGAAACCCTTCGGTCCCCACCACTTGGCCATGTGTTTGGGATCAATCCACGCTTTGAATACGAGCTCACGTGGGGCGGCAAAAATGCGCGTGAGAATCAGGACGCGTTCGGCGGGGGCCAAGGCCTCCAGGTGTTCAGCCAGTCGGGCCAGGGTCTGGTTACCACCTTCGAGGGCGTGGTGCTTTTTGACCACTTCATCACGTTCGGCGGCGGTTCTGAACGTTGCCCGCATGGTTAGCTTTGTTTTTCCGCCCTGTTCTTCAAATGTCACTGTCGTCACGAATTGCCCGGGCTCATCCTCTCTCTCGCCGGTGTGGGCGTAAACAAGGCGTTCGTGCCGCAGCACTTCGCGATAGGTGATTTTATTTGGATAATCGGTGCCATCGGGGCCGTGCATGATGAATCGCCAGACGCCGCCCGGCTTCACTTCCATTTCGTGGGTCGTGGTCGTGAAGCCCTTCGGCCCCCACCAAAGCAACGCCTGTTTCGGGTCGGTCCAGGCCGCCCAGACGAGTTCGCGTGGTGCGTCAAAGACACGGGTGATCACCATTTCGCGGTCGGACCTGTTTTCTGCGGGGTCACTTTTTCTTGTGGTCATGGTTTTTATCCTTCTGTTGCAACTCGCGCAAATAATCATCCAGACGGTCGAGGCTTTCCTCCCAGAAACGCCGGTAATGTTCGAGCCAATCCACCGCCTCCTTCATTGGTTTGGCCTTGAGCCGGCACGGCCGCCACTGCGCTTTGCGGCTGCGTTCGATCAGGCCGGCGCGCTCCAACACCTTGAGATGTTTGGAAATGCCGGGAAGACTCATTCTGAAAGGTGCCGCCAGTTCCTTGACCGAGGCCTCGCCCGAAGCGAGCGAAGCCACAATCGCCCGCCGGGTGGGGTCGGCAAGCGCCGCGAAAGTGGTGCTCAGGTGATCCGGTGGTGTTGTGTGCGTAACCATGTGGTTAAATAACCGTATGGTGAAATACGGCAAGGTGGATTTCTCGTCAATTGTTTTTTAGGCGGCATCGCGGTTTGCCTCCTGATTGCCACGGTGATGGTGCCGCTGATGCGGAAGGTCGCTGCTCCGGCGGCCCCGTCCGCAGACGCGCACTGAGCAGCGAAACTTCAAATTCTGCCCGTTTTTTTCATACTCTTGCGTACCTCTGACGCCTGCGGTTTGGTGTTGCCACACGGCTTCAAAAGACCTAGTGTTTTGCGACTCTACCCGGGAAATAACTGATCTGACTCCATGTGCCATGAAGGCACGAAAACGCAGGGCTCCGCGTTTGTACGTACAGCGAATCAAAACCTCAAATCAAATCGTTTATGACCGGAACTTATCACACCACTGCCCGCACCGTTGGCCTCCTCCTTGCCGGTTGGTTGCTCATCCCAATGGCTGGCTCGCTCATCGCTGCGCCAATCTTGCAGCTCGGCTTCGAGGAGCCGAGCAGCGTCAACGAATCCAACCGCTCCGTTGTCCTGACCTGGAACGGGGAGGCGGGCTCGGTTTACAAGCTGCAAAGCAGCAGCAATCTGGCCTCGGGCGCCGCATGGATCACGGAGGAGCCGGTTTTGGCGCGGGACGGCCTGCCCATCCGCTGGAGTGCGCCTGAAGTGTTGAGGGATGCGCGGTTCTATCGCCTGCTGCAGGAACCGGAGATTTCCGGGATTGAGCCGGGGATGATTTCGACGGATGGCGGCACCGTTTACCTGCTCGGCCATTCTTTGAGCACGAACGGCACGGTGCGGATTGGCGGGCTGGTTATTCCGCCCAACGTGCTGCAACCGGGCAGTGTGTATAGTTGCGTGGTGCCACCTTTGAGCGCGGGGACTTATGATGTGGAATGGCTTGTGAGCGGACAAGTGGCGGCGGTGGCTTACAAGCTTTTCTCGGTCACCGGCCAACCCACGCCCGTCGGGGAGACGGCCAATTTGTTCGAACCGCCCAGCCCCCCGTTCGCACAACCCGCGCTGATGAAGGCCAAGGAGAAAGCCAATCAGGTCAAAATGTTCGAGCCGCCGACCCCTCCGTTGACTCCGGCGCTGATGAAGGCCAAGGAAAAAGCCAACCGGACCAAATGCGCCAACAACCTGCGAACCATCGGCAATCCAAAACCGGGAGGAATCAAACTGTTCGACGGCAGCAACAATGGGATCCAGGCTGGTAAAAAGGGGCTCAACGCGGTCAATGTCAAATTGGCCCGGATGGCGAGCAGTTGGGGTGGGTATGATGATTCCGACAGTTTGGCCATTTCGTGGGGAGGATTCGATGATGTCGATACCGCGGCGATGTCGTGGGCGGGAAATGATGACAGTGATCCCGATTTGAGCGTTGCCAAGCTGGCGTGTGGTTCCGACCTGTGCACGCTGCAGTTGTGCTCCGGCGAAGTCCAGGTGGAATCGGTGGACATGTGCATTCCCGGGCGTGGACTCGATTTCATCCTGGCCCGCACCTATCGTTCGCGCAGCGCCGCGCGCCCCGGCATGAGCTACAGTTGGACCCTCTCCTGCGATGTTTCGGTGGCGCAGACCTCGGATGGCATCGCGGTCTATGACGGGACGGGCCGGCAGGACGTTTATTTTGCCGGCACCAATGGCGTCTATTCGCGGAACGAGTTTTTCAATGAGGGCCGCCTGCTCAAGGGGGTGTTCACGCTGACGCTCCCGGACACGGGCCGCTGGGAGTTCAATCCGATGGATGGTTCGGCCTCGGCCGGCAAACTCGCCCGCAGCGTGGATCGAAACGGCAACCGGATGCTCTATCTCTACGGCGGTTCGGGGCAGCTCGCCCAAGTTGTGGATGACCTTGATCGCACGAACCAGTTTACCTATAACTCAGCGGGACAACTCGAAGCGGTCAGGGACTTTTCCGGACGCACCGTCACCTATCATTATTACGCAGCGGGGGAGACCGGCGGCTCCCCCGGCGATCTGAAATCGGTCACCACGCCCGTCGTCATCGGCACGCCCAACGGCAACGACTTCCCGGATGGCAAAACGACCACATATAAGTACTCCAGCGGCTTTCCGGTTTCCGCCGACCGCGAAAACCACCTGCTGCTCTCCATTATTGATCCGAAGGGCCAGACGAACCATTCGTTCGTTTACCAGCACAACCAGACCGATCTGGAGTTTTTGCGATGCGTCAGCGCAACCGATGGGGCCGGCTCCCTCGCCGGCGTGTCCACCATCAAATACGTGCCGCAAACGCCGTCACGGCAAAACGGCTTTGCCATTGTGCGGGCCATCGTGCGTGACGGCGTGGGCAACGTGACCGAAGGCTTTTATGATTCACGCAACCGGTGCGTCACGCAGCGTGACTTTACCGGCCGTGCCTTGTTGACTGCGGCCACCACCGACACCAACAACCGGCCCACCGGCCAGATCCGTGCCAGCGATCCGGCTTTCTACGAGACATCGTGGACCTGGAATCTCGACTCGCTCTGCACGCAGGCGAGTTATCCCGGCGGTGATGCGACGGTTTGCATTTATGAACGCGATTTTAATAAGAGTGCCAACCCGCGCAAAAAGGGTGATTTACGCATTTGCCGCCAGCAAGCCTGCTGCGGTGGAACCGACACGGATGGCGACGGTGTGGCAGATACAACCGAATTGACGACTTGGTTCCAGTATGATCCGCGCTTCGGCGCACCGGCGAAATTCGCGGTCCAGCCAAAGGATGCGGTGGTCAAGGATCGGATTGACATGTTCAGGAAGGCTGGCGGCAACGTCGGCATCAACGAACCGATTCCGGACACTGCGCTCGGGATGAGAACCCGCCTCAATGAGCTTGAAAACAAGCTGCAAAACATCGGCTTGTTGGGGCGCGCCGCGGGTGGTGGCACGATTCGATGGACCGGGACAGATTTCGAGGGTGCCATGGCGACCAGGGGTTGGGAGAAGGTGGATAACACGGAATCCGGCCTGAGCCGACCCGCGACCAGCCAGGCCATGCTCTTGAGCTGCGAGTTCGCCACCGCCGTGACCGATCCCCGCGGCAACGTGACCACCTGTGAATACGATGCCCAGGGGAACTGCACGCGGGCGGCGCGGGACAATCATCTGCAAGGCGGCGTGGATGTGATCACCGCCCTGGACCTCGTTTATGATAATCACGGACAGTTGACCACCATCACCAACGCGGCGGATGGCAATGGCTACCGCCGGGAAACCGAATTCAACTATTACACCAGCGGGCCCATGGCGGGCTATCTCTCGCAAATCGTCGATGACCGCCACCTCCTCGGTTTACGGATCACGAGCAGTTTTGAATATGATCTGCGCGGCAACCTCACCCGTTATGTGGATCCGCGCACGAACGATTGGTTGTTTACTTTCAACGCTCTGGACCAATGTCTGCAGGCGCAATCCCCGAGTTATGGGGGTGGAGGCGGGGGAGCCGGAGGCAGTCGGGTCATGGTGAGCCGTTACTGCGACCACAATCACAACGTGACCCGTTGCGAGCGCGAGAACCGCGACGCGAACGGGGCGCTGGACCCGGTCAACCCGCTCTGGACCACGCTTTACGAATACGATGCGCGGGATCGTTGCACGGCGATCGTGAAGGAGATTTCCGAAACCAGTGCGGGCGCAAGCTACGCGACCAACGGCTTCGACTATGATGCCATCGGCGAGTTGACCGAACATCGCTCGCCGCTGGCAGTCGCGGGCACGGAGCCGAATAACAGGGCGACCTACGCGTACGACGAACGCGGATTGCTGTACCGTCAGACCAACGCGCCCGGATCGACGGATGAACTCGTGGTGCAGTTGAATTACACGCCGAACGCGCTGGCCAAGAGCGTGCAGTGGGAGCCGCACAAGAGCCCCGGCCTGGATTCGCCCGTAATTGAATTCACCTACGACGGTTTTAGCCGTCCCGCAACCATGACCGATGCGATGAGCAATGTCACCACCTGCGCGTATGACCGGGCCGGCAACCTGGTTTATCTGCGGTGCGATGGCCAGACCAACGATGTCGCCGGGAGCACGGGGAACCGCCGCCTGTTGGAAACTCGCTGCCGTTACGACGCACTGAACCGACCCGTGCAATGCGTCGGGTCGTTCTTCAACATAGCCACGCAACTTCCGCTCAGCGACGGGGCGGCGGTGACCACCTTCGGTTACGCGCCCAACGGACAGCTTCTCAGCGTGACGGATGATAACAGCCACACCACCGCTTGCACCTACGATACGGCGGGCCGCCTCGCCGGCACGACGGACGCCCGCGGAAATTATACGATCACCGTCCGCGACGCTTTTGGGAATCCTCGCTTCTGCAACTCAATCGAGCTTCCCGACACCGCCGGCGTCGAGCAGGTCTTCACCCGCACCTGCGAATACGACGCGCTCAACCGCCTGGTTTCCGGCGCGGACAACGTCGGCAACACCAATCGTCATTTTTACGATTCGCGCGGCAACGTGGTGCGCGAGACCGATGCGCGCGGCAACGATACCTGCAGTACCTACGATGGCTTAGGCCGTTGTGTGGACACGCTGAGCTACGTTGGCAGTTGCGACGCCGGCATCACCATCAACACCAGCCATGTTGAGTACAGCAACAATTCACGCCCGGTCTCCTCCACGGATGGCAACAACAACATCACGCACTATGGTTACGACGCGCGGAATCGCTGCACCGGAATCACCAACGCGGATTCCACCACTCACAAACTGGTCTGGAGTCCCCGCAGCAACCTGGTGGGCGAACAGGACGCGAACGGCACTGTGATCAGCAACTCTTTCGATCTGAGCAACCGCATTGTCCACCGGGACATCGCCGCCAAAACCGGGGTGGCGACCACCACCACGTTTGAAACCTTTGCTTATGACGGCCTTTCGCGCTGCGTGCTGGCCAGCAATGATGGTTCCCAGGTTGCCTGCGCCTACGATTCGCTGGGCAACTGCGTTTCCGGCGCGCAGGATGGCATTCCGCAATCGGCCACGTACGACGCCGTGGGCAATTGCCGCTCGCTGACCTATCCGAGCGGCGGGGTGGTCACCTATGACTACGATGAGCTGGATCGCATCACGAACGTGGCGACAGCCGGCGGCGGCTCCGCGCCTCATCCGCACCTGGCGATGTTCGGCTACGACGGGCCGGCCAAGCTGTCGCGCATCACACGCGACAACAACGTTGGCACCCGGATCGTTTGGGACGGCGCGGCGAATCTGCTCAATGGCAAAGGTGATTTTGGATGGCAACAGGTCAGTCGCGTGAACCATCAGCTCGCCGGCAACGGCGGTGCGGTGATTGACCGGCGGGTTTTTACTTATGACCGTGGCCAAAATAAAACCACGCGAGCGCAGACAGATCCGTTCAGGGTCGGGCAGCTTACGCTGACGAACTCCTGGGATTACACCGCCTTGGGCCAGCTCAGCAAGGCGATCAACACGAAAGGCAGCGGCGCCACGCTCCGGACCTACAATCTGGATGGCGAGGGCAACCGGCTGAGCGTCATTGACAATGGCGTGGTGGAATCCTACGCCCGGGACGCCACGTTGCCCGCCCCGGCCGATTTCCAGATGAACCAATATACGATGACGCCCTTCGGCCTGCAGACTTATGATGACAATGGCAATCTCATCGCGCGACATTCGGCGAGCCAGCAGTTGGAGCATGTCTATGACTACGCCGACCGGCTCGTGGCGGTGAATGATTTCACGACCGGTTTATCGCTCCCGGTCGTCAGTTTCACCTACGACGCCCTTGGCGCCCGCATCAGCAAGACGGT
>JAQGOT010000039.1 GCA_028293465.1 Pedosphaera sp.
CTCCGAAGCTCCAGCGGAGCGGCATGTATAAAGCACCCGCCACGCATGACTCCCAAGCCCCAGCGGGGCGGCACGGTCCGTTACCCGCCGCCAACCGGCCGGACGGTCCGTCACGCCAGATTCCCAACCCCGCACCCGCTTAACTTGGATTAGCCGCTCCCAAGGTGCGCGGCGTTCACGCCGCTTCAACACCAAAAAGCCCAGCCGCCAATCCAAACCCGCCAATTCGGCCCCCCCTTGAGACTTGGGCTTTGGGATTTCATTGGGCAACTTGGTCATTGTGTCATTGGACATTTCCTAACTTCCGCACTCCACACTCCGAATTCCGCGCTGGGCGAGCTTGGATTAACTTGGATTTGCCTGGATTCACCGCGATTCCCCGGAGCGCGGGTTCATAACCCGCAGCACTCCAACCCGACCCACGCCTCAAGAACCAACGCCAGCCCCGTGGACTCGGCATTCCCCCAAATCCACAATCCGCAATCGCCATTCCGCGCAATGCCCTCCCGGTGGCCGTGTGCTAACATTCTTTCGTCATTCGCGCTTCGTCATTCGACATTTCACCCCCCCCACTTGGGGGTGTACAGCCGTAACAAGCGTTACAACGTTTGCCCCCAACCACTTACCCACCATGAGAAGCGTTACATCGCCGTTACATCCCCTTGGAAGCGTAACAAACGCCGCAGCCGGCTTCCCCACTCACCGGCTAACCGACTCAGCTTCCCTCCGCACTTGGCTAGCCTGGATTAACTTGGATTAACTTGACGCCGAATTCCACGCTCCACACTCCGCGAACGGCCCTAACCATTTCGGTACGCACCCCCTCCCTCCGAAGTTTGAACCTCGCAACGCCAACTCCGCAAAATGTCAAAGAACCCTTGCCAAGCTGGGCGGCACAGAACAACTCGCCCGCCCGTCTTCTCACCTTTGCCCCGCCTTCCGACGGTCATCGACCCTCTTTATTGCTCCTTTCCATGCCCGCCAATCTCGCACAAATCTCCCCCCTTTGTCCCTCATGGTTTGCAAGCTTTGCAAGGTCTGCGAGAAAAGAAAAAGGTCAAAAAACCGGGTAGCCAGGCCTGCCAAGCCGCTCCCCAAACGCTCCTCGCTTTTCTCCTCCCACCCGGGCATGCTGTACTGATGTGGCCGAGGTTTTCCTGCCTTCAGAAACTTTATCTGGTGTTCATCTTCTCGGCGGCGGCCTTCCTGACGGTAGCCGTCCGCCACGTTCTCTTTCCTGATGAGCCCCACTATCACGGACGAGCCCTGACGGCTTGGCTGTACCAAAGTCGTCACCACACCCTCGAAGATCAGTACGACCGACAAAGGCCGGCACGGATGCTTGAAGCCGACGATGCCATCCGTCAAATCGGCACCAACGCCCTGCCGCGATTGTTGAAGATGTTGGTGGTCAAGGAGCGTCCTCCCAGGTCCATTATTGAGTTTTGTTATTCCGCCGCATTCCTGCTGGATCGTAAATCAAGCCGTCTCGCCTTGAGTGGGTTCGAAGTCCTTGGCCCGATAGCCAGGCCGGCGGTGCCGGCTTTGATCAATCTGCTCAACGATCAGGACGCCGAGATCCGCTGCCAAGGGGCCAACGGTTTGGCCGCCATCGGGCCGGCGGCGGCAGACGCGATTCCCACTCTGCTGCAACATATGGCTGATAGGGACGGGTATGTGGAACTATGCTCAATTAGCGCTCTCGGGAGAATTCATCAGCAACCGGAGTTGGTTGTGCCGGCTTTGCTCCCCTATTTGGCCAAAGGCCCGCTCCCCAATCCGACCGCCATGGAAGCACTTGCCGGGTTTGGAGACCAAGCCAAATCGGCCGTTCCCGCCCTCTTGAGACTTTTGAGCCATCCACAAAGGGAAGTCCGGATCGAGGCCACCAACGCCCTCCAACACATCGACCCCGCCGCTGTCGCCCAGGCCGGGGTGAAATAATTCTCGGTGCACGAGCAGATGGAGTGGTCATCGAAAGCCCATTCACGACCCGGTGCCATAATGGCACCATTTGTACATGGAACATGTGGCAGACGAGCCCCGCAAGAGAATCACGGCTCGCGTCTCTGACAACGTACGGGACACGTTGGAACAGGCGGCGGAGCTCTTGGGGGCGACGGTGAATCAGTTCGTCGTGCAAACCGCCTATATGGAAGCCCAGCGCGTGATCGAGCGCGAATCGGTAATTCGGCTTTCGCAGAAAGACGCGCGCAAGGTCCTCTCCCTGCTGGACCATCCACCCAAGGCGAACAAGCGGTTGAAGGACGCAGTAAAGGCGTTCAAAGGCTCGGTGCGTGCATAGGCTGGAACTCCTGACCAAGGCCCACGACCGGGATGGGTTCGATCGTGGGAGCGAGCCCCTTAATTTGTTTCTCCGGCAGACCGCCCGGCAACATGCGGAACGGGGAATCTCCCGCACATTCGTGCTCGTCAACGAGACGGCTGTCCCGCCAAAGCCTATCCTTGGTTTTTTCTCCCTCAACATTTGCCAGGTGAAATCGGAATCGCTGACGCCATCCGAAGCAAAGCGGCTGCCGCGTGATGTATCCGGGGTGAGGTTGGGCCGGTTGGCGGTTGCCAAAGCCTGTCAACGTCAAAGCATCGGGAAACTCCTGCTCGTGGCGGCCATGGGAAAGTTCATGGGGATTTTCAACGCGGCGGGCGGGATTGGTCTCTTCGTGGATGCGAAAGATCAACCTGCCGCGCGTTATTATGAGCAATTCGGTTTTGTTTCACTGCCATCCAACGACCTTGAACTCTTCCTGCCGGTCAAGACGATTCAAGAGGCCCTGACGCAGCACGCATAACGCAGCACGCAGCCCCGGCCGGAGCATGGATCCGCTTTCTCCCATGTAACGTCGGCCTCACGGGCAGAATACCCCGCTCGGAATATCGATTTTTCGGTCATTGGTCATCAACGGCCCCGCAACCGATTTGTGTGGTCACTTTTCGTAAGCAAATGATAACTTTATCTCCACAGACTGAGTCACTGATACAACCATTTGTTATGACCCAACCGGCCAAAATCCGACCTGGTGATCATTGATGTCGGACGCAAAGGAGTAGGGGCCGAGTGGGGCCTGCACGCGTCAAGTGCCTGCCCGGCGCTCAGGTCACGAGCTACGGATCCGAAGAGCACATGAAAATATCGGTGCCTGCGGATTCCTTGATCAAGATCGGCGACCGGCTTGAAATCATTCCCCCCACGGCTGCACCACGAGCAACTTGTATCCAGAATTCGTCGTCCACAAAAATGGGCTGCTCGTGGGACGATGGCCAATGGAGGGTCGGGGAAAACTCCAATAAAAAATCTGCTCTCGTGCGCGGGGACCTGCGCCCACCGAGCCCAACCCGCCTGCGGTCCAAAGCGCCACACCCGGCGAATCGAGGAGCGCGGGACGTCCCGGCCCGCAGCACGCCAAAACATGCCACGCACCCCGGCACACCTACGCGCCCTCTTTCGCGTGCCTGAGCCGGTCGCCGAAGGCCTTTGGATGACGGGATGGTAAACCTGTGGGCTCGAAATGGTCAGCGGTTGTCAGGAGCGTCAAAAAAATTTTGCCGCCCCACCTGGAACCAGAAGGGATCGGTTAAAGCTGGGCGCTTCCCCAGGCCCAAAGGGCCGCAATTCCTTAGCCCAGGGCACCGCCCTGGGAACCCGCGCCCACACACCCCCAATCATCCTGCCGACCTCGTCGGCGCGAGCCCGGCGAGCATCTCCCCCCTTCCACACTGATCACCGCAAAGCCTCTGCCACACAGAACCGTTCCCTTGATTACAAATGCCTTGCGAGAATCAGCCTGAGGTGAGAATCTCGATTCAATAAATAAAACAGGATTTCGTTTATCGAAAGGAAGCTGTGTTGATCGTGAATCACTCACGCCTTTTAGCATTGGCTGGGTTTTGCTCCCAAAATTCGGAAGCTGGCGATGAAGAGAGTTTATGCCATCGAGAAAGCAATCCAGCAGCGGTCGCAAGAGGTCATCGATGGTGAGTAATATGCCGCCCAACCATTCACTCCAGCCACCGCGGGTTCGTGCCTTCGGTTCCTCGCACTTCGGCGATGGTTTAACTTTTTTCCGTGGATTTCAATTATGCACCTACTACTCACAATAATCGCAGCCATCGCACTGCTCACGACTACCGGCTGCTCGCGCAACAAGGAAGGCAGTAATTACGCCCAAGTTGAATCGGAGGATGTCGCGATGAACGCCGCCATCACAAAAGCCCAGGCCACAACTGGCGATTTTACCCGGGCTTTCCACGAACAAAAGGCCGGCACAAAAGATTTCCACGTCAAGAAACCGTACCCCACTCCAAAAGGCGGGTCGGAACATATGTGGATTGAGGTTTTGAAAGAGCACGATGGCGTTTTGGATGGAATCGTGGCCAACGAGGCCGAAGAAACCCACGCAGTAAAACTCGGCCAGAAGGTTTCCCTGAACATCTCCGAAATCAGTGACTGGAAATACCTGGACGGGCGAAAGCTCGTCGGCGGCTATACGATCAGGTATTTCTTTGACAAAATGTCGCCGAAAGAGAAAAAAGATTTTATCGAGGAAGCAGGATTCGAGCTATGAGACCTGACACGAGCGCCCCAGCACGCCGCCGCCTCGCTGGGCAGGCAGACATTCACGCGGCGTTGTTGACCTGCGGCTGTGCGCTCATTTGCTTCCAGCAACTCCAACGGAGGTTTTGGTAGGTGTTTTAAGGCACGGGATCCCATCGTCCCGCGCCCAACGTGCCCTTCCAGTGCGTCAAACCGATGGCTACACGCAAATCCCATACTTTATTCACGGGGGCCTTCTGGGTTATCAGCCAGTCGCCGCCCGTGTCAGCGAGAGATTCGGCGAGGCTTTTCGCCGGGACGACCTCGTACCGTTGCAGAATTGCGGCATCAATTGCAGACTCGAAATAGGTTTGTAATTGCGACACCTCGGTCGGGAATTGGCCGTGGTTGGCTTTGGCGTATTGCTTCAGCGCTTTGAGCGCCATGGAAGCAAATTCTGTTTCACCGTAGTCGCGCAGGTTAGACATCCTCGAGCGATAATCATCCTCTGTGACCAATGGCCGATCAGCTACCGCGATCCACGCGCTCTCCGGGAGAAATTGCAATTCCGGGGTCTTCTCCTGCGGCATGTTTTCCAGCCAGCGCTTGAGCCTCACCAGGCGCCACTGCCTTAATGGCATTTCATCCACCAGGAGCGCCGTGTCGCTGTCTCTGCCCCGCTCCGCCTCCATCGCTGCATCCTGCAAGCGGTCGCGCAGCCGGCTTATCCGGCGCTGGACCTGGTCCATTTCCATGGCGGTACCGCGAAGCTGGCCGATTTCGTTGCGCAGCCTCAACAGGTCTACGAGCTGCGCGTCGGAAAGGGATCGTGAATGCTCCATCTGGGCAACGGTATGCGACAGGCGCTTGGTCTCTGCGGAGGATTCGATCAGGCGGGATGCCTGTTCCGTGAGTGATTCCTCGTTCGCGCGCACTTCAAGCTCTGCGCGGTGATGGATCACCCATGGTACCGTGAACGTGGCCACCAAGATCGCGCTGACCAGGCCAAGCTGGAGCGCTCTCATTCCTTTTGTGCCTCCGGAGGAATGGTGTGCTGTTTTTCCCATGCATCAAACTTCCCGTCCGCCGGACTGTATACCTCACCAGCGGCCATAGAGGACCATACCAAGGCCCATTTCCCGTCGCTGTTTTTCCATGGCTGCCGTTCCTTGGCGATCATGATGCGCTCCGGATGCGCGTATTTTTGAATGCCGGTCGTTGTCCCCTGGTAAACAATTACGAATTGGCCGGGGGTAACATTGGTTTGCTTCCTCGCTTCCGGAGGGATGAACTCAGTCACCTGTTCAAAATTGGTTGGAAACCGGTCGTTGTGCCGTGAAGCATATTCCCACATCGCGCGCGTCAGGTTGAAGGAGTATTCCCTCTTGGCCTTCAGTTCCTCGCTT
>JAQGOT010000081.1 GCA_028293465.1 Pedosphaera sp.
GGTTGCCTGATAAATCATTCTTAAATTCAAGGCGAGGCCCGAATTCATTCGGGCCTATTTTTTTGGCGCATCATCTGGGCGGAATCCAATTGCCTCCTAAATGCCCCAAGCAGGTTGGCGAAAGCTTAACAATATTTAGCGGCAGCGGCTGAAATTAGCTTATGGGAAGGAAGCACGGTTCCCACATCATCGAATGGAGGGCATCCGACAAGGCGCGTTTGGCCAATGCACTCAAAGAGATCAAGGAGGCCAAGCTTTACCAGCGGGTTTTGGCGTTGCAGTTGGTTGCCACAGGATTATCCGTCAGTGCGACGGCCCGCTCCCTCCGTTGTTCCCGGCAAGCAGTTTACCAATGGCTCGAACGTTATGGGCGGCACCATCGGATTGCGGACCTGAGGGCGGCTCCAATCCCCGGCCGGCCCAAGCAGGCACCGGTCCTGACCGAGGCTCACATTTTGCGGGAGTTGGAGTGCAGCCCCGTGGCTTTGGGGTATGATGCACGGACATGGACCGTGGCATTACTGGCCCGGCACTTGCAGCAGCGCCATCAGTGTCAGATCAGTCAGCGGGCGCTGCGGTGGCGGATTAAGAAGATGGGCTTGGAATGGAAGCGTGCGCGCTAGGGCAGGAGGAGTGCCCGGTAAAATCGTCGGCTGAGATTTGCCAGCCCGGAGTTGGTGAAATAAAACTGACCGTTGACCAGATTGTTGGTGCTGAGGGAAGTCCAACTGGTGAGATTCGTGCTGGCCTGTACAACAAAGCCGTGCGGAGCTCCGCCGCTCAGCCGGAAATAGAATTGTCCGCCCGACAGCCAATGCGCGGAGTCGATCGTCACCTGGCGGAGGCTGATGTTTACGGACCAACTCACCGTCGCGCTCAACAGATTGGAGGGATCATTGCGCACCAACGGCGTGAGGTCCCGCACCTGCGCCTGCAAGGTGTAGGTTCCATTCGGGAAATTTTGCGGCAGCAGGTTATGGGTGGCATTGGTCGCACCCGGCACGGCGACACCATTGGTGAACCATTGCACGCTCAGATGATGGGTGGCCGGCTGGAGGGGCGCGACGCTGAAAGCCACTGCCTGGGTGGTGGTGAGGAAGAGGCTGTTGGTCGCCGGGCTGAAGGCATCAATAGGCCTGGCTTTCTGGCAAATCGCCTTGACCAAGGCTTCCGAACAGACTTTGCAAAAGGGCAGGGGAACGCCGAATTGATCGTCGAGGTTCCGCATGAGGCAGTCCAGTTGCGGACGGTACCAGCCGTTGGAACTCGAACGAGCGCCTTGGAACAAGCCCACCACGCCGGCATACTGGTTTGACTGCGGCGTGGGGATGGGGGTGTTTGCCGGGATCCAAGCATTCCATTTGATGGAGAGCAGGTTGGTGGTTTGGGTGGTATTGGGTTGTTGGTTGGTGACGGCCGCGAGATCGGCGTAAGCGTAGCCGTACTCATCCCCCAAGCCGCCCAAAGTGTGGCCCGACTCATGGACGGTGATTTCCGGAAACGAGGAGGTGTCCGCGCTGGAAATGATGCAGAGTGGTCCGCCAGAGCCACCCCCGGTTGGATCATTGACCAGCAGGATCGGCAAGCCGCACTGCGGCATCAGTGATTGGAGCAAGGCGTCCACCTTGCCCTGACCGTCCGCGTAAAGCGTGTTCTGCTGCGTATTGGGGGGGATGGTAATGATATAATCAACCAGATCAAACGAGCTGTTAAAATAGGTGTTCTTGAAAGTGGAATAGGCCGGATGGTCGGCGCCGGACTGGGCGGAGACCACGGAAATGGCGTAGGCGTTGAAGTAGCTTCGATATTCCTGATAGGGCTGGTAGGACAAGAGGTTGTTCACGGCATTGGTGGCATCGGTCAGGAATTTAGCCGTCAAATCCGTGCTGTTATACGCTTCGGAGAGCACCACAACGTTGAGCCGGTTGGAGGAGGGGCCGTTGGTCAGGATGGTGTGGAGCGTTGCCTGGGCGAGCGAGGGTCGGGGGCCGGCCAGCGCGAGGAGAAGGACGAGCGCGGCGGAAAAATAACAGGGCACGGCGGACCAGCGGGTGCGCCGAGCCGGGGCCCAAGCGTTCAGTTCGTTTTGCCAGACTTGCATGAAAGGCTGTTCGCCCGCGTTTTTCCGACCCACTGAATGGTCACTGGAACAGCAGCCGATAAAAGGCGTTGCCGCCGGTCGGCCCGAGCGTGACGGTGTTGGTGCCCGCGCTGGAGATCATCAGATTGGTCGCCGGCGACCAGAGGATCGGGGGCAGGAGATTGGTGGTTGTCAGGAGCACAAAACCGGGCGGGTTGGCGGGCCAGGAAATGAACGACACGACATTGGTCGTGACGGCGTGGGTGACGGCATTTGTGGTCAACACCCGGCTGGCGGAGGCGCGCAAGGACGGAGGCGGCACCACCAGGATGCCGGTCGAAAACTCGAAGGTATTGGTCGCGTTGTCCGTGGTGGTGGCGGCGATGAACCGCCCGGGCGGGACAGTGGTGGGGGAGATCAGCGTGAAATCCGCGTGACCGGCGGCATCTGTCGTGATATTCGTCGAGCCGATAAAGGTCAGACCCTCGCCATAGCCGGAGACGTTCATCGCGACGTTGGCATAAAATTGGAGCAGGAACGGCTTGTTGGCAGCGTAGCCATTCACCGCGCCCCGAACCGTCGTGGCGCTGTCGCCGCTGATGGCTTCCGTGGCGGTGGCCAGATTATTCACCGTCACCCCATCCGTGCTCACGTCGATGCCGAGCCCGTTGGCGGAAGAAGCGCCGTTGGAAAAAAACGAGTTGCGGCTGACAAAATTGCCGAGGCAACCATCACGGATGCGCACGCCATCATAGCCGGGAGTGCGGGTGAAGGCCAAACGGTTATCCGCGTCCGGGGTGCTGCCACCCACCCAATTGCCGCTCGCGGTGTTCAGAAAATCGATGTTGTGCAATTCGTTGCCAAGATTGCTGACGCCATCGGCCTTGGTACCGATGAAGTTGCCCTGGATGACGTTTCCATTGGCGCCCGGATCACCGACGGAGATGCCTTCGTGGAAATTGCCGGAGATGAGGTTGCCCGCGCCGGGGATGCTGCCGCCGATGGTATTGCCCGGCGAACCATAAAAGTAAATCCCGCCGCCGACATTGCCCAAGGCATTCCCGCCGGTGACGTCCGTGCCCAGGTAATTTCCCTGGATAAGATTTTGCGACACGCCCGCGCCCTGGAGCACGATCGCGCTGTTGGTATTGGCGGAAATAAGGTTGCGCGCCCCGGCAGTGATACCCCCAATCAGATTGGCGGGCGCATTGGAAAGGCTGATGCCCGAGAAAGCATTGCCCAACCGCGCGGCGCCCGTCAAGTCAGTGCCGATGAAATTGCCGGCGATCCAATTGTTGCTGGCGCCAGCCCCAAAAACAAAAATGCCGCTTTGCGCGTTGCCGGAAATGAGGTTCCGCAGGGCGGGGTCCGTCCCGCCAATCGTGTTGCCCGGGACTTCGACGCGGATGCCGGCTTGGGAGTTGCCGACGGCCTTTGTCCCGGTCGAATCGGTGCCGATAAAATTGCCTTGCACGCGATTCGTCCCCGCCCCCGCAACGCCAATAAAAACGCCATTTTGCGCGTTGCCGGACAGGACGTTGCCAGCGCCGGGGGTGCCGCCGCCGACCAGATTGCCCGCCACGCCGTCCAGGTTCACGCCGCTGGCCGTATTGGCCAGGGCCTTCGCGCCGGTGACGTCCACGCCGATGAAGTTTCCCTGGACGGAGTTGCTGGTGGCGCCCGATTGGATGATGAGCACGCCGCTTTGCTGATTGCCGGAGATGACATTGCGGGCGTTCACATTGGTGCCGCCGATGAAGTTGCCGGACACGCCCGAGATCGCCACGCCGTTCGTATGGTTGCCGAGCGCCAGTTTGCCGGTGACATCCGTGCCGATGAAATTGCCCTGCACGACATTGCTGGTGGCGCCGGTGGTGACGATCAGCACGCCGCGGCTGGTGTTGCCCGAGATAATGTTTCGCGCTCCCGGATCAGTGCCGCCGATGGTGTTGCCCACCGCGCCGTACACCGTCACCCCATCCATGGCATTACTCAAGGGCGCAGCGCCGGTGGCATCCGTGCCGATGAAATTGCCCTGCACGATATTGCCGGCGGCCCCGGCATTCAGGAGGTAGATGCCGCTCTGCCCATTGCCGGAAATGATATTGCCCGCGCCCGGCGAGACGCCGCCGATCAGGTTCTGCGGCGCGGCGGAAATGACGATGCCGTTCTGCAGATTGCCCAAGCCCGCGAGACCCGTGACCGTAGTGCCAATAAAGTTGCCCTGCACCGTGTTGCCGGTGGAGGCGGGATCGACGAGGAAAATCCCGGCCGGGTTGCCACCGGAAATGATATTTCGCGCCGCAGCATTGGTGCCGCCGATGAGGTTGTCCGGGGAACGGAAGACGAACACCCCGCTTTCAACATTGCCGCGGGCGAGGGTGCCGGTGAGGTCGGTGCCGATGAAATTCCCCTGGATGACATTGTTGCCGGAACCCTGGATGCGGATGCCATCGCGTTTGCAGCGGTTGATTGCCAACCCGCGAACAGTGTTGTCGCCGACGAGGAGGAGCAGCCCGTCGCCGTTGGCACCGACGCTCGTGCCATTCAACTCGATCCGTGGAGTGCCGACATAACCCGGTTGGGTCGTGCCATCAATGATGACCGGATCGGTGATGGGCGGGAGGGTGGAAAGCGGGCTGATGGTAAAGGGGCCGATGCCCGGAATCTGGAAGGCGATGGTATCGAGGCCGCTGTTGGCGTTGGCATCCAGGATGGCCTGCCGGAGCGAACCGCCGCCGGTGTCAGCGGTGTTGAACACCGTAAAAGTGCCGGCGGAGAGACGGGAGCCACCGGCCAGGAGAGAACAAGCCAGCAAAAGCCGGCGGCACCCAGAAAACGGAGCAAGAGCGCCTCTTGGATGAAAATTCATAGAGTATGGAACCGGACGGGGGACTATACCGAAGATTGTAGTCAGCGCAAGCCTGATCGAGAATCAATCCACAGCGCCGGACATGTCCGGCGCACGTCGTTGACGGTGATGAATTTGACGCCTCCTTTTATTTTAGTAAATCGCTTGACGGCCACCGGTCGGCTGGTTAACCATCCCCGCAGACCGACAGGCGGTTTGATCCATAAAAACTTTGAAAACTAAAACATTAAAAATGTTGGGTGGTTTGACAATTACCTTGGCGGTGCTTGCAAGCCAAGCGCTTTCGGCGAAGGACTCGGCTCAAATTGCCGGCTTCAAGGCAAGCCTCGCCAGCGTTAGCCCCATCGAACTGCCCGCCAGAGCCGCGAGCCTGATCACTGCTGTGAGCGACAAGGAAAAAGAATCAACCACGATTTCGGTTGTCCGAGCAGCCGTGGGCCTGAACCCTTCCGCCGCCCCGGCCATTGTCGGCAGCGTGGCGCATGAAGTTCCGACCATGGCGCCGTTGGCGGCGGTGACGGCGGCTTCGCTGCAGCGCAAGCAAATCGGCCGGATTGCACATTCAGCTGCGGCCGGTGCGCCCGCCCAAGCCGGCAAGATTGTGGCGGCGCTGATCAAAGAGTTTCCGTCCTATTACGCGGTTGTGGCGGTGGCGGCATCCAAAGGCGCTCCGTCGGCCGGGAAGGAGATTCTGGAGGTGGTGGCCAGCAACGTGCCCGCTCTGCAAGCCTCGATTCAGAAGGCGATTGCGGGCTTCGATTCCACTGCGGGGATCATGCCCGTGGAAGCGATTTTGAACCAAGGTGCCCAGCAGGCCAAACTGACCGGGGGGGCAGCCAGCCTCGCTGGTGGCATTCAGGGGCCGCCGACGATCGGGGCGCCATTTACTCCCTTGCCCGTGACGCCGGTTGAAATCAACAGCGGCAACACGAGTCCGGAGCAACCCGGCGGGCGCTACGAATCACCTTAGTCGCATTTCAAATTTCGCCGGCCCGCTTTCCTGGTGAAAGCGGGCCTTTTTCTTTGGCGGGCATCGTGGCCGAAGGGCGGCGGGAATAGCAGGGAGCAGGGTGGTGTAGCGGGGAGCAAGGAGCTGGGAGCGGGGAAGCAGGGTAGCGGGGTAGGGATTGCGCCTGAGAGGCTTATCCCTGGCTAACATCCGTGGCCCCTCCGGGGCAAGCGCAGCGCGAGGAATTTTGCCAAAAGCCCTTAAAGCCTGGCAGCGAGGGTTTGGCCGCAAAAGGAAGCCCTCTCTCCGTCGGCTTTGCGGGAGGTCGCTGACAGAGATAGTCACCGTAAAATAGTTGATGGTTTTTGCTCAAAGGGGCTTGACCCCATAGCAACCTTTTAATAACCTGCCATGCTTCCGGAGGAGGACGACTTGAAACCTGCCCGGAAACTAATCAGAAAGAACCTAAGCAGTCATGACCTATTTACCGGGGATTTTCTGCGCCATGTTGGGGATGTTGATTACATGGTGCGTCATTCCAGTTATTCAACGCAGGCTTGGTTTCCTTAACCGGGGAGATTTGGCCCAGTTTCACCATGCCCCGGGGGATCGCGTGTCCCGATTGGGTGGGCTGGCATTGGCCCTCGCATTCGTGGCGGTCGCCCTGGCGGCGTCGTTTCTTTTTCCAGAAGACAGCGTCAGCACCCGCATGCGCTGGACGGTGGTGGGTGGTTCGCTGCTGATGTTTTTGTTGGGATTGTGTGACGATTTGCGTCCTTTGGGGGCAAAACGGAAGCTGCTGGGACAGATCCTGATCGCCTCCGCAGCCTACTATGGTGGCGTTCAGATTCAGCATTTCAAGGATCCGTTTCACAATGTGGTTTACCAACTGGGCGTCTGGAGTCCGGTGGTGACGGTGTTTTGGATGGTGGCTTTAACCAACCTGATCAACCTGATTGACGGCATTGATGGCCTGGCCGGCGGGATTGCCCTGATGCTGATGGGCTTGCTCGCCTATTTCAGTTTGGGAGCGGCGATGCCGTTTACGGCTTTGTGCGCCGCCGGGATGGTCGGGGCATTGCTGGGATTCCTGCGCTTCAATTTCCCCCCCGCGCAGATTTACATGGGCGATGGCGGGGCTTATTTCATCGGCTTTTTGATCGCGAGCCTGGCCGCAGTCAACTCGCACAAGGGGACGATCGTGACAGCCCTGATCGCGCCGTTGTTCGTGCTGGCGTTGCCAATCGTGGATGTCAGTGTCGCCCTCATTCGCCGCGGGTTGAGAGGCTTGCCGCTGTTCCGGGCGGATCGGAAGCATATTCATCATCGGTTGGTGGAGGCGGGCCTGTCCAGAAGGCGGGCCGTTTTAACACTGTACTTCATCTCGCTCATTTTCCTGATGCTGGCACTGTGCGCGGCCTGGCTGGGCGGACGGGCGGTCCCGTTGCTGCTCGGGGTTGGGGCGCTGGTCCTGCTGGCAGCCGCCCGGGCGTTTCGATTCAGCCGCAAATGGTTTTCGATCCGCCAAGTGTTGTGCGACAGCCTGGAACAGCGCAAAGCCACCCGCTACGCGCTCACGCTCGGGCATTGGCTTGAAATGGAGGCTGACCGCAGCGATTCCATGGAGGAGTTATGGTGCGATTTTCAATTCATGGCCGGCAAGCTGGGTTTCGCGGAAGTCAAACTTACCTTGGCGGACGAGCAGCAGGAATGGCGGGAAGAAAGCGGTGGCGAACTGAATTCCGAACTTCGGCTTCAATGTATGCATTTTCAAGGCATGAAGCTGGAATTTGCCGCGAAATCGGAAACCATGACCCAGTTGGTGTTTGAGCATGTGTGCGAGCTTTGTGCCGAGGCCTGGCATAAAGCCGCCACGCGCTGGGGCGCGAAGCACCGACTGCCCGTCTGTTTTGCGTCCCGGATCCGGCCGGCGAAGGCAGCGCCGCAACCGAGCGCACAGCCGGTTGCCGTCGGATGAGTGAGAGACCGGTAGAATCCCTCAGAAACCCAGCACTGCTTCGGTCGGCCGGGCTGCCACCCGGACCAGGCAATGGCGATTCAGATGACTTCCAGATCCGCCGCCTCGACCTTCACCGCCGCAGCCTGACCGATGAAATCCAAGCGCAGCAGAACCGTGTTCACACCGTAGCGTTGCACGACCAAACCCTCGACGCCGCGCAGCGGCCCGTTTTTGATCAAGACGCGCGTGCCCTCCCCGATCAGCGGGGCGAGGCGGATTTCTAGATCCGTGTCCAAGGCCCGGAGGATTTCCTCCAGTTGTTGAATAAACAACGCTTGATCGGCGACGGCCAGCAGATTCGCCACGCAATCACTTTGCAGGATTTTGGGCCGGCGCTCGCTGGAAAGCTGAAGGAAAACATAGCCTGGAAAAAGCGGCTTCTGGAAGACGACCGTTTTGCCGCGGTATTTATGGGCGGCGCGATAGCAGGGCAGGGTGGCGGAAATCTCCTCCCGCTCACAGAATTGAACCAGCTTTTTTTCGCAGCGTGGCCGG
>JAQGOT010000085.1 GCA_028293465.1 Pedosphaera sp.
GGTCTTAATTGAAGCGATCGTGCTGGATGTTCCCGATGAATTACTGACACAACTCGGGTTGGAGCAATTTAAATTCAACGGTCGCGAAAGTTCGCTTCAAACCATGCTCTCGGCAGCGGATGCCGCGGACCTGATAAAAGAACTGAAGGCCGCGAAAGGAGTGTCGATCCTAAGCCGGCCACGCATATTGGCGTCCAACGGAGTTGACGGAAGACTATTCATCGGCAGTCAGGACCCCAACCGAACCACCTACAACTACACCATTGGTTTGACACCGAATATCACGACGGATGGGACGGCCGTGGATTTATCCCTCGATGGTGAGATAGACCCGCCCGGCATTTCATCCTCCACCGGGCAGGGAGAGCCGGCAAAGCAATGAATTCCCATCCTAAACGGGTTACCCATTAGCGATTGTCAACCGGTAAGAAAGTTTCCGTTCCCAAATTTTGTTGTGCTTCGGGTCCTTCCGTCTCTCATGGGGCGTTCGATTCTTTCCAACCCTACTCGAACCCATCATTTCGTCGCATTGATTCCGGCCCTGCCGCAAGGCGGCTATCCGCTCAGCCACCCATCTGGTGGGCGATTGGAGATTCGCTTCCTTTCAAGGCGATTGTCCTCAAACCCGAATCGGCAAGATCAAAAACGGCAACCCCTGCTGGTAAAGCCGCCGTTGCACGGCAAAGACCGCGTAGTTATGCAACCAGCGCGTCATGAACGTTTCCTTCGGAAAAACCAACTGCCCGCCAAAAAAGACGGATTGTGGGAACCGCTCCACCGTTTGGGGCGCGAGTTGTGAAACCTCCTCAACCACATCGATCCCGATGCTGGAGTACCCTTCCGCGTGATGGCCGCTCCGTCGCATGTAATCGACATACGCATCCAGATCACCTTTGGTCTTGTCCTTCAAGGCTTGAACTTCCGAACTGCCTTTGAAATTTCCCGCATCCAATACACCCACTTGCAGGAAAACGAAGTTTTTGAACGTCCCCCCGAACAAGCGGATGACGCCGAGCAGGGTGTGCAATCCCAGCCCGTTGAAACCGTTGACCAGGATGACCGCCGTTTTGGCTTTCGGGTTGAACTCCGGCGCCGCTGGTTCCTTCTGCTTCAAGGATGAAGTCACATCGGGCCGCGGGGTGTTCGCCACCAAAACCAGATCATCCAGCCGCTTGAGCAATTGTCCGGTATGCCGGTAATGACGCCGCGTCAGCACAGCAATGACAATCAAAACTCCCGTCACCAGGACCGTCACCCATCCGCCTTCCTTGAATTTCATCACGGTCAACGTGACCAGGATGCAGGTCGTCAGCCCAAAGCCCACCCCATTGATCAACAGTTTCTTTTTCCATTGGCCGACTCCGGAACGCGCTTTCCACCAATGGCGCACCATCCCCAACTGCGAAAGCGTGAAGGTGATGAACACGTTGATGCTGTAGAGGACCACCAGAAAGTTCACCGAGCCGCGGGTATAGACCATCATGACCAGCGCCGCCCCGCCCATGAGCAGGATCCCCTTCTGCGTGACCAGTCGGTCGCTCAAGGCGGAAAAGCGCGCGGGAAACCAACGGTCCAGCGCCATGTTGGCGAGCACGCGCGGGCCGTCCAGAAAACCGGTCTGGGCCGCGATAAACAGCAGCATGGCCTCGGAAGCCAGGGTCAGCAGCACGAACCAGAAGCCCCAATGGCCGGTCCATCCCGCCGACATATGCTCAAAGAGCACCGCGTTCAAGGTCTTGCCCGCCTCCGGTTTCACTTTGAAAAGCAGGTAGGCGATCATCAATCCTGCCACCGTGCAGGCCAACGAAATCGCCATGTAACGCATGGTGCGTTTGCCGGTTTGCACCCGCGGTTCGCGCAAGATGGGCAGCCCATTACTCACCGCTTCAATCCCGGTATAAGTTCCCGCCCCCATGCTGTAGGCGCGCAGGATCAGGAAGAGCATCCCCCACAGGCCAATTTCACTATGCGACTGTTTCACATCCGTCACCACGGCATGGGCGATTTCCGGAAACCCTCCCAGGTGCGTGAAAACCGTGTAGCCGATCGCAAACAAATGCGTCAGGACAAACACCACGAAAATCGGCACCCAAGGCAACACCGCCTCCTTGGCACCGCGGAGGTTCAGCAACGTCAAGGCCGACACCGCTATGACTTCGAACGCCAGCTTGTGCGCGTGCCAGTGCGCCGGCAACAAGCTGAACAGCGCATCCGCTCCACTCGCCACCGAGATGGTGATCGTCAAGACATAATCGATCAGCAGCGCGCAACCCGAGACGGCGCCCGCCGTGGGCGAGAGCAGTTTGCTCGCGACCAGATACCCGCCGCCGCCGGAAGGAAACAATTCAATGATCTGGGAATAACTCGCGCTGATGATAAACACCGTCAGCGCCGCGGCCCCCGCCACGAAGATGCTGAGATAAATGTGCTGGCCCAGGGCGAGAAACGTCTCTTCCGGACCGTAGCACGACGAGGACAGGCCGTCAGCTCCGAGTCCTACCCAGGCAAAAAATGCGATCAGGGATAGCTTGTGAAAAATGGTATGATCGGAAAGGTTGCGCGGTTTGCCCGTCACCAACATTTTCACCCGCTTCGGCCAGATTGAAGTATCCATACAGAACTCCCGGAATGTCGCCTCCGTTTCGGCTGTCCCTACAGCTAAAACGGTTGCTTGATTGCTGACGGGGTAATCAATGAGAGCCGCCACCCAGCGGTTCCAGAGGATCGCCCTTCCAATCGCCGACGAGGTTAGCTGACGGGCTTGGTCTTGAAAGTGACCTTGGCGATGATTGCTCACCGCCGTTCGCCCCATCCCCGAATTGCTTCGAGGAATTTGGTTCCCCCGCATCCGGCTCCAGGAAGGAAGCCGGATTTAGGCTGCTGGTAGATAAACGACCATGTCCGCGCCGAATTGTCAAGTGGACCACATAATGTCCACGATAAGCGTTCTGAATCTTATACATACACCGGAAGACGGCCCCGCTGGCGCGGGGCGAAAAGAGGTTGATTTGAACGGGTAACCCACTATTGTTGCCATCAAGCTGGTGGCTGCCACCAAATTGAACCGACCCCGCGCCACAGCCTAACCGAGAGGCGACGACATGACAGCTCCGATTCCCAAAAACGAAAAAAAGCGGCTCGAAGTACTCTGGCAGTATGAAGTGCTCGACTCCGTCCCGGAAGAGGTCTTTGACGACCTGACGGAGCTGGCCGCCAGCATCTGCGAATCCCCCATTGCCATGATCACCCTGGTGGATGAGGAGCGCCAGTGGTTTAAATCCAAGTTTGGCACCACGATTGCCGAGACGTCGCGGGATGTTTCCTTCTGCGCTCATGCCATTTTGCATGACGGCCTTTTCATCGTGCCGGACGCCTCCAAGGATAGTCGCTTTGCCACGAACCCGCTCGTGGCATCCAATCCGAAAATCCGGTTCTATGCCGGCGCTCCGCTGATCACCCCCGATGGTTATGCGCTGGGCACGCTCTGCGTCATTGACAAAATCCCGCATACGTTGCGCGAGGATCAGAAGCGGGCCCTCACCATTCTGAGCCGGCACGTCATCACCCAGCTCGAACTGCGGCACCGCTCCCGCGAACTGGCCCGGGTAAAGCAGGAACACGAGAAGATGAGCCGATCCCTCGACAGCTTCCGCGCCGAACTGGCCCGGGTCCAAGCCGTTCTGGCCAAGCATAAGAAAAAATCCTCGCCGCGCCCGAAAGCGAAAGCCGTTACGCGCAAGCCCGCCCGGCGATAATGAAAGCTCTTCCTATTGACGGCGAACGGCTGCAGCGCCAGATCGACGAACTGGCCGCCATCTCCGCCGCGCCCGCCCCGGTGGTCACGCGCGTGTTATTTTCCGAAGCCGATCTCCGCGCGCGCGACTACGTCAAAAATCTCTGCCGCGAAACCGGGCTCACCTTGCGCGAAGACGCCGTGGGCAACATCTTTGCGCGCTGGGCGGGAAAGCATCCGCACCTCGCGCCGATCGCCACCGGTTCGCATATTGACGCCATTCCCAACGCCGGACGCTATGATGGCGTGGTCGGTGTCCTGGGCGCCATCGAAGCCATGCGGGCGTTGCAGCAGAGCGGGTTTAAGCCGGAGCGCCCGATTGAACTCATCATTTTCACGGCCGAGGAGCCGACCCGTTTCGGCATTGGTTGTCTCGGGAGCCGGTTGCTCGCGGGTTCGCTCCCGTTGGAAAAAGCCGCGTCGTTGCGGGATCCGGACGGGAAATCCCTTGAGGAACTGCGCAGTCAGGCCGGTTTTGGCGGTCAGGATTTGCGCGAGGTCCGGCTCACGCCGAAAAGCTACGCCGCGTTTGTGGAACTGCACATCGAGCAGGGAGCGTTGCTGGAAAAAGAAAATTTACCGATCGGCGTGGTGGAAAAAATTGCCGCGCCCAGCACTTTGCGGGTGCAATTAACCGGTGTGGGCGGCCACGCGGGCGCGATGCTCATGCCGGAGCGCCATGACGCGCTGCTGGCTGGCGCGGAGATCGCCTTGGCGGTCGAGCAGGCGGTGCTCACCAGCGGGAGCCCCGATACGGTTGGCACGACGGGTGTGTTCCGCATTGAACCCGGCGCGGTCAACAGCGTTCCCTGCCGCGCTTGGCTGGAAATCGATCTGCGCGACACGCTGGTTGCCACGCGCGATGCCGCGCTCAAACGCGTTGAAAATTCAGTGGCCGAAATCTGCGGGAAACGCGGGGTTACCTTCACCGTGGAACGCCTGAACGTGGATGCTCCCGCCATCTGCGACTCAAGCCTCGTGGAAACCGTGATCGCATCATGCGGTGAGCTTGGACTGCCCGTGAAAAGAATGGTCAGCCGCGCTTATCATGACTCCCTGTTCATGGCCCAGATTTGCCCCACGACCATGATTTTCATCCCCTGCCGCGGCGGTGTCAGTCATCGGCCGGATGAGTATTCCTCACCCGAGCAGATTAAGAATGGGGTTGCCGTGCTCGCCATGGCCCTCGCGAGACTCGCTGTTTAACCTCACCGGATCAAAATAACCAAACGCGGTTCGGCTGGGAACGCTTTGGCTAACGGTTCGTCCAAGGTTGCCAGACAACCCTTATGCCGCCGGGCGAGTGCAGCGAGATACCTATCAGTTATCTGCCCATGCGTTTTGATCAAGTCGCGGCGGATTTCCGACTCGGCGAAAGAAAGGTCATCCGGCCAGAAGGCGTGACGCTCGTCAGCCAGGATGGAGTCGAGCGAGTCAAAGGCATCGCCGGTGC
>JAQGOT010000099.1 GCA_028293465.1 Pedosphaera sp.
AACTTGAACTCGTGGATGTCTTTCACCGCCGGATTGAGCTTCATGTGTGGCAACGCTTTCGGCTCGCGGGAAAGCTGGAGTTTGGCCTGCTCCAGGTGGTTGCTGTAGAGATGCAGATCACCAAAGGTATGGACAAAAGTCCCGGGCTTCAGCTCACAAACCTGCGCCACCATGAGCGTGAGCAAGGCATACGAAGCGATGTTGAACGGCACTCCCAGAAACAAATCCGCACTGCGCTGGTAAAGCTGGCAGCTTAATTCACCGTCCTGCACAAAAAATTGAAACAGCGCGTGGCACGGCGGCAGCGCCATCTGTTCCATCTCCCCGGGATTCCACGCGCTGACGATGTGCCGTCGGCTGTCCGGGTTCTTTTTGATTTGCGCGATCACCTCGTCGATCTGGTTCACGGAGCGGCCGTTGGCGGTGCGCCAATCGCACCATTGCGCACCGTAAACGCGGCCCAACTCGCCCTCGGCATCCGCCCACTCATCCCAGATCGTCACGCCGTGCTCATTCAAATATTTCACATTCGTGTCGCCCCGCAGGAACCAGAGCAGTTCGTAAATGATCGATTTGAGATGAACCTTCTTCGTGGTCAGGGCCGGAAAGCCGTCGCCGAGCGGAAAGCGGGCCTGCGCACCAAACACGGCGTAGGTGCCGGTGCCGGTGCGATAGGCCTTAAATTTACCCTGCTCCAAAACCAATCGCAAAAGTTGCTGATACTGAATCATAAAAATTTAATCTAAACGCTGGCAGGCGCAGCTAACTGCCCGTGGCTGGCTTCAGCTTTTCGCCGTCGTCCGACGACGCCACTTTAATCAGGCCCCAACGCTTGGCCACTTCATCCAAAAATACCACCATCAGGCTTTGCTGGTTCCGCTTTTCGCGGGCGAGGAACCACGCGAACAAGGGAATGGTCAGCAGCAACAGCCAGAGCCAGGGCAACCACTTACCCACAATGCCGCAGACGAGCAACTCAAAACCGAGCGCCCCCCAGAACGCCGCCTTCGCCTGCAACGACCACTTGGTGCGCAACCGGCAGCGGATCATCTGCGCACCCTTGGGATAATCCTCCGCCACCGTGGTCAATTGCAGGTAGGTCCACCGATTGCCAAAGACCCGCACATCGTACTCGCTCCAGCCGATGTCGGATTGGTTGGGCCACTCCTGCTCGTCCAAGGATTCCAAAATGCTGCTGACAAAGGAGATCCGATCGACCGCCTGACGCCCCCAATAGCGAACCTCCTGCAACGACTCATACCCCCCGCGCAAGTTGACCGAGTCGAGCGTTTCCGACGCTGGGGAATTATTTGCCGAGGAGACCAACTGCCCCTGGTAGCGCGCCCAGCCACGGACGACGGGTTGCAAAAAGAACAATAACGCGACCATGGGTCTGGACCACCACCGCCGTTTGTTCTTCGGAAATTCCGCCTGCACGGCGGCGGCGACACAGACCACGAAGGACAAGCCCAGGCTCGCAATCGCCAATGGCAGCAGCCAATGAAACGTGGACGACAGCACCAGCAACGGCAGCGTCACCAGCACATGATATTCCAGGCTGCTGAAGAAGGAAAGCAGACCCGCCGGCTGGGAGGTGTACAAGGTCTGGAACATGCCATTGCCGAACCTGCCGTGGTAAATGATCGGCGGACGCATGATGATCCCGTACTTCGACGGCGAATAAATGCGCCCGTGCCAGATGCTGCCGCCCAAAGCGCTGAAATTCTCCGGATGCTTTTGCACCAGCAAGGCTTCGGATTGGCCGTAACCGCTTTGTTGCTTCAAATAGGCGGGAATGGTCGAGCGACGGTAATGCCAGACAAATCCCGCCGGACTGAATCCGATCTTGCAACCGCGCTGCTGCAACCGCCAGCACAAGTCCACGTCATCACCCGCCGTCCGAAAGATCGGATCGAAGTAGTGGATGTCTTCCAAGGCCCATTTGTAAAAAGCCATGTTGCAACCCGGCACATGCTCGGCCTGCCGGTCCGTGAGCATCACATGCGCCGGCCCGCCAGGCGATACCAACACCGCCGCCGCCACGCTGGAATCCTCCGGCGGCGGCAGGTTGTGCCCGCCGATGCCGGAAAAATCGCTGTCCAACAAATCGCTCACCACATAATACAACCAATCCTCATCCGCCCGGCAGTCCGAGTCGGTGAACGCCACAATCTCCCCGGTTGCCGCCGCAATGCCTGTGTTCCGCGCCACCGACAAACCCAGATTCTGGGGATGCCGATAAAAACGCATCTTGGGATGCGCCAGGGCGATGCGCGTCGTGTCATCGGTCGAGCCGTCATCCACCAGGATCACCTCGTAATCGGGATAATTCAGCCGTTCCAGGGAATCGAGACACGCTCGCAACGTGCGCCCACCTTCATAAGTGGCCACCACCACGGACACTTTCGGATACCGCTCCAGCGGAAAATACGGGGCCTGCCGAAACATCTTTTGCACGGCCCGGAAGGAATCCTTGTGCTGCCGCTCGCGGGTGGTCAGCCCCATGGTCCAGTCTTCCACCGGCTGGCCGCCGCGCCACCAATCATCCGTGTAACTAAACACCACCGTCCCCGCCAACCCGCCGCGAAACGCCGTCTCAATCTGCCACGATAAAATCTCGCATTTCAACGCCTCGCCTTCGCGCCCGGAATCAATGCCAAATTCCCCCAGCATCAGCGGTTTGGCATCCGCAATCATCTGCAAGCGCGCCAGGTAGTTCTTAAACGGCTGCCGTTGGTGCAGGTAAACGTTGAAGCAGAGAAAATCCAGGCTTTGCGGCCGCAGGAATTCCGTTGGCGGAAAATTCGTGAAGGTGCAGAGGCAGTCGGGGTCGATCCGTTTGGCCTCGGCCACAAGTTCATCGATGAAGCTCGCCACCGCCTTGGCCCCGCTCCACCGCACCACGTCCGGCGCAATCTCGTTGACCACGCTGAACGCGAATACCGCCGGGTGCCGGGCGCAGGCCTGCACCGCCAGTCGCACCGCTTCCCGGGCTTCCGCTCTCAGCTTCCCCGAATCCAGAAAGCAGAGGTGCTTGTTCCAGGGGATGTCCACCAACACCCGCAACCCATGCTCGATGGCCAGATCCAAAAACCAGTGCGGCGGCACGTGATAAACCCGGATCACGTTCGCATCCAGTTCCCGGATTTGCGCAAAGTCCCGCGCCGTCTGTTCGCGGAGAGCGAACGTCTCCCCTTGGGCATCCGGCGCGAACGGACCATACGAAACCCCCTTGGCATAAAACTTCTTCTCACCGAGGCGAAAGAACTTGCCGTCCACGGTCACGCGCATCAGGGAGGATACAGATGCAGCCATTTAGATTAGACGCGTGCGCTGGGGCCTTTAGTCATTGCGCCGTTGGGATAGCAGAAGCCGCGCCGCGACGCAAGCCGCCAGCCGTCCCCCCCAAAACCACGCCGCCTGCCGGATTTCGCTTGCCTCCCGGCCGGCGCCGGTCGCCAATAGTCCCATGCGCCAGTTGCCACACACTCATTCTTGTTTCGTTTGCGGTGAATCGAACCCCTTCGGCTTGAAACTCCGGTTTGAAACCGATGGCCGCCTCGTCCGCACCCGCTTCGTACCCCGCCCCGAGCACATCGGCTTCCAGCAAACCGTCCATGGCGGCATCACCGCCACCATCCTCGATGAGATCATGGTCTGGGCCTGCGCCGTGCAAACCCGCCGCTTCGCCTACTGCGCCGAACTCAACGTCCGCTACGCCCACCCCGCCCGGCCCGGCCAGGAAGTCATCGCCACCGCCGAACTCGTCACCAACCGCCGCGACAAACTCTTCGAAGCCAAAGGCGAACTCCGCACCCTCGACAATATCCTCATCGCCACCGCCACCGGCAAGTATCTCCCCCTCAAAGACGCCGACGTCCCCCTGATGATCCGCGACTTCGTCGGCGATACCACCGACCTCTTCCCCACCTGACGCACCCGGATAGCTTGGATTAACCTGGATTTGCCTTTAGGCGGAGTGTGGACGTCCCCGGCCACAGCAACGTAAAACCACCCGGCTCGCAAGGGCGATTCCAAACCGTGGTCACCGTCAGCCCCGCATTTCTTAACCGGCATTAACTTGGATTAACTTGGATTAACTTGGATTCAGCTTGATGTGGAGTGCGGACGGCCCCGGCCGCAGCCACCCCAACCACCCCGAAGTTCAAGGACAAACCCGCCATTCCCAAATTCCGCACTCCGAACTCCGCATTCCACATTCGTACAACTTGGATTTGCCTGGATTTACCTGGATTTCTCTGGAACTTGGTCATTGTGTCATTGGTCATTCCGCCTGGCTCTTCCCCATTTCAGTACACACCCTCTCCGTTCGACGTTTGAACCTCCACACGTCATTCCCAATTTGCAAGATGTCAAAGAACCACCGCCACCATGTGGGACAGAACCACCCGCCCACCCATTTTCTCGTCTGCTCGTTTTCTCACCTTCGCCCCGTCTTCCGACGGTCATCGACCCCTTAGATTGCTCCTTTCCATGCGCACGAATCTGACACAAACCCCGCCCGTTTGTCCCTTCAGGTTTGCAAGCTTTGCAAGGTCTGCGAGGAAGTAAAAGCCACTAAAAAAAGCGAAAAATCCAAGCCCATATTACCTCTTCGGCCGATCCCCAGGTTCCAGATGCGGAAGCTTCCACGGCTCATCCCGCAAGACCGGCTCCGGATCCTGCCAATGCGTTTTCAAATTGAAGAGCCCTGCGACTTTAGTCG
>JAQGOT010000105.1 GCA_028293465.1 Pedosphaera sp.
CAGAAGGAAATCCTTTTCAGCGGCATCTCCGGCGTGGACCACGACCATGGCGTGCATGCCGCGGTGTTTGGCCCGGACGGTAAATTGTATTTCAACTTCGGTAACTTTTCCCATCAACTCAAGGACAAGGACGGCAAGCCGGTCATCGACCTCGCCGGCAACGAGGTGAAGGATTCCGGCAAGCCTTACCGCGGCGGCATGGTGCTGCGCTGCAATCTCGACGGCAGCGGGGTCGAGGTGCTCGCCCATAATTTTCGCAATAATTACGAAGTGGCCGTCGATTCCTTCGGCACGCTCTGGCAGTCGGACAACGACGATGACGGCAACCGCGGCGTGCGAATCAATTATGTGATGGAATTTGGCAACTACGGTTACTTCGATGAAATAACCGGCGCGGGTTGGCAAACCAAGCGCAGCAACCTGGAAGCCGACATTCCGCGCCGCCACTGGCATCAGAACGATCCCGGCGTGGTGCCGAATCTTTTGATCACCGGGGCGGGCGCTCCTACGGGCATCGCCATTTATGAAGGCAAATTGCTGCCGGAAATTTTTCGCAACCAGATGATCCACTGTGACGCCGGAACGCGCGTCGTCCGCGCCTATCCCGTGAAACCCGACGGTGCCGGTTATCAGGCGGAGACGGTGGACCTGCTCACCTGCAACGACTCCTGGTTCCGTCCTTCCGACGCCTGCGTCGCGCCGGACGGCTCCGTCTATGTCGCCGATTGGAATGACGCCGTGGTCGGCGGACACAACATGATCGACCGCGACGTGACCAAGATAACCGGCCGCGTTTACCGCATCGCGCCACCAGGCACCAAAATGGCGGTGCCCAAGCTCGACCTCCGGACCGCCGCCGGTTGCGTGCAAGCGCTCCAATCTCCGAACCTCTCCACCCGTTATCTTGCCTGGACCGCCCTGCAACAAATGGGTTCCAAGGGCAAGAAAGAATTGGCCAAAGTCTGGTCGCACGGCACCGATCCCCGCCTGCGCGCCCGCGCCCTGTTCGCCCTGACCCAAACCAAAGGCTCGGAAACCGAATTTCTGAAGCCGGCGTTCCGCGATCCAAACCCGGACCTCCGCATCACCGCTTTGCGCATCGCCCGCGAACGCGGACTCGACGTGATCCCGTACGTGAAATTGCTCCTCAACGACGCCTCACCCCAGGTCCGGCGCGAATGCGCCATCGCCCTGCGCCACAACCCCTCACCCGAAGCGCCCCAACTCTGGTCCCGCCTCGCGCTGCAGCATGACGGCAAGGACCGTTGGTATCTCGAAGCCCTCGGCATCGGCGCGGACAAGCAGGAGGACAAATTCTTCGAAGTCTGGCTCGCGGCGGTGGGCGGGGATTGGAACACCCCGGCCGGCCGCGACATCATCTGGCGCTCCCGTTCCACCAAAGCCCCCGCGCTGCTCGTGAAAATCATCGCGGACAAAAACACCCCCGAGTCCGACCGCGCCCGCTACTTCCGCGCCCTCGACTTCATCAAAGGCCCGGAATCCCAAGCGGCACTGATCCAATTGCTGAGTGTCACCACGCCCCAATAAGCCGCGAGTCTGGCAGGCTGGACTCATGGTAGGAGACGACGTTAGTTGGACCTATACCAGTTTTCAGCCGAGTGGGAAGTAAGTTAGATAAACGCCCGCCCTCATCCCGGCCTTCTCCCCCGAGGAGAAGGTGAACCGGCTGCGTCGCTGGAGAGCAATTGCGTTCCAGTTGCAATCACCGGCAACTGTTCATCCGGGTGAACACAGGTGTATGCACCCAAAAACGGTAAAGGCAGCCGGATAATTTCATGGCGGCAACGGCCGATCCAGCGTCACTGCTGCTTCGCCACGCAAATGCATGATCGTTTTGACTCCGGGCTGGTCTTGCGGTATTTTTGGGCGATGCAGACGACAATCCAACTTGATGATGCTTTGCTTGCCCAAGCCACCAAACTGGCGCATGAGAAGGGTTATGATTTGTCGCATCTCATTGAGGAAACGCTGCGCGACAAGCTCGCGCCCGCGCCAACCGCAAACCCACGGCCCTTCCTTCGCTTGACCACTGTGGGTGGTGAAGGTGTCCGCCCGGGAGTTGATCTGAATAATTCTGCCGCCTTGCTCGCCCTGATGGAACAGGGCGCATGATTCTGCCTGACGTCAATGTATTGGTGTATGCTCACCGGGAGGATGCGACCGATCACGCACGTTACCGGCAATGGTTGGAAGAAACCATCCGAAGCGGTGAGCCCTACGCCATAAGCGACCACGTACTCAGCGGCTTTCTTCGCATCGTCACCCATCCCCGCATTTTCACAACTCCCAGCCCGATTCGAGCCGCGCTCGAGCTTGTGTAGGAGGTTCGCTCGCAGCCTAATTGTCGCCTAATGGTTCCCGGCTCCCGTCATTGGCAAATCTTTGCGGACCTCTGCCAAACTCTCCCCGCTGCGGGCAACTTGATTCCCGATGTCTGGTTTGCCGCACTGGCCATCGAATCTGACTGCGAATGGATCACCACCGATGCTGATTACAAAAAATTTCCGGGCTTGCGTTCGCGTCATCCACTCATCTGAAGCGGGGGTGGGCCAGCACCGGTCGTTTGTTGATTGATCCTTTTTATAATGTCGCTTATCAATTTCGCGCAGCATGAAAATTCTGCCCAAGAGGTTAACCAAAGCTGAAAAGGCGCAATTGATCGGCGCTTTGGAAAAGCAGCAGGCATCGGTTGTCCGCAAGTTTATTGGCTCCGGTTGGAATCCGAGCGAATTGATCGGTGGCGAAAATCCGCTCAACTTTTGCGATACCACGAGTTTTGTGAAGTTGTTGATTGGCGCGGGAGCCAACGTGAACTCCGGCCAAGATAACTGGACTCCCCTTCTTCTAAATTGCGACCTGGGCAAGAAGGACATTGTGGCATTACTGATAAAACATGGTGCCGACGTCAACCGTGCATATTCAAAGCGGCACGACCCGCAAATTCCCTTTGAAACGACGCCATTGATGAAGGCAGCCGGACACGACTATCTGGAAGTCGTAAAGCTCCTGCTTGGGGCTGGTGCCCAGATCAACGCGGTTGATGAACACGGCCACAATGCCTTGTTCCGTGCCCTGTATTCCGACATGCCGAGTGTGGCAAAGGAGTTGATTCGGTGCGGGGGGAAACTGTCGGATGATGCAATCGGTGGGCCTGTTTATCACGGAAATGCAGAACTCGTAAAGTTGTTGATTAAGAAAAAGGCCAACGTGAATTGCGTGTTTAGGGCATTTGAGCAGAAGGGGCTCTTCATTACCGGCGAGACACCGTTGGGTTGCGCTGTGAGTAAGGTGGGAGTTTTTGATTATCCGGTTTAAATCATCAGACTGCTCCTGAAGGCCGGCGCCAAAGTGGATCAACCGAGCAAGTATTTTAGCGAGACTCTACCACCCATTTGCATTGCCGCAGGAAGGGGTTTGGAAGACATCGTCAATCTGTTGCAGAGAGCGGGTTCGGCGCTGACCTTGAAGGAGGCTTTGGTGGGATGGACCCTCGAAAAAGCATGCTTTGCGGGTCGCATCAATCTGGTGAAAATGCTGCTCAAGACCGGGGCTGACGTGAACGCGCGAGGAACGGACGGGAAGTTCCCGATTGAATGGGCGCGTTATCGAGGTCGCACCGAAATCGTAAAGCTCTTGCTAGAGGTCGGGGCCAAGGAGCTGTGAAAGCCGTCAAACCATGGGTCACCCATAGGGTGGCTCGTCTACAGATAGTCCCCCGAGCCGGAAACTGCGATCAACCGGGGAGCCTGCCTTGACCCAGCCTATGATCCAGAAACAGGCCGCCCGCCCCATGGAGTGCGCCGGCAGAGCGGTAGCGGCGACGGCGCTTTCGGAACGACGAACACGCCAAGCCTCGTCCCGCGCTCCGGGCGTGCCCAAAGCGGTGTCGCGCTGCGCTTGCCACCGCACTCCATACCCGAGCCCTCACTGCCGAGCCTGGGCGGGGTCGGCCCATAACTTGGTTTGTTTGCAGATTGACCCCTGATCTGGAAACTGCGATCAACCGTGCAGGCTGCGGAGCGTCCAAAATGCCGGGGTATCCGACGGGTGAAAAACCAACCCGACGCCAGAGGCAGCGGGACGAAAGGACAGGCGAAATGAATCGAAAACGGCCCAAGGTAGGGTTTGCCACCTTTTGCGCACAAGGGATCAACCTTGGAACGCTACCCACGGTCTTGGTCATTACTGACTACCATACAAGCTTATGAGCGAACTCTCAGCATTCGAGCGGGCGGTCGAGAAAAACCGCGTTGAGGCGGTCAAACGCTTCCTCAAGGCGGGCGAAACCCCGGAACCGGAGGCGCTCTTCCTTGCCATCGAGTATAATGCCAATGACGTGCTGGCTCTACTGATCAAGGCCGGCCTTAACCTGAATGTTCTGCATTTCTATTGGAAATTTACGCCGCTGTTGTATGCACTAGACGTTAGAAATCGCACCGCTTTAAAAATGCTGCTGAAGGCCGGGGCTTCGGTCCACAAGTTGGGCAGGTTTGGCGCTCCATTGCACGCCGCCGCCACGGAGGGTCTGGTGGAGGAAACAAAACTGCTCATCGCGGCGGGGGCGAAACTTGAGCAACGGTACGGTCCCATCGAGCACAGACCTTTGCTGCTGGCCACCCACATGGGACACCTGCCAGTGGTCAAAGTGCTGTTGAAAGCCGGCGCGGACCCGCTCGCCATGGACGCACTCGACCGCATCGCTTACGATCGCGCCGTGGAGGAGAAGGAGGACAAAATCGCCCGACTGCTCGCGCCAGTCTCCCAGCGGACACCGCCAATCAAAACCGGGCCTACGGCCTTGCATGAGGCCGTGTCAAACCAGGATATGGCAGCAGTGGACAAATGCCTTGCAGCTGGAGTGGATCCCAACGGGACAGACAAATTCGGCCGTTCGCCGTTCATTAAAGCCATTGATCTTGGGTCGGTCGCGATCATAAAGCGATTGATCAAAGCGGGGACCAAACTGAACAAAGTGAGCCGGAATGGCTCCTCCTTCTTGGACTGCGCGGTGAGATCGGGTCAACGGGAGATCGCCAAGCTCCTGCTGGAGGCGGGCGCGGTCCCGAACCCTCCCGGGAGCAAATGCCCTGATCCTCTGTCCTCGGCGTGTGCGGTGGACGATCTTGAGTTGGCAAGGTTGCTAATTAGCAAGGGCTCTGTGGCCCGAGGCTCCGGTTCGCTGGGCTACGCCGCCGACAAAAAGACAGTGGAACTGGTCCGCTTGCTGCTGGCGGAAGGGGCTGACGTCAATGAGGTCGATGCGCAACAAGGCTGGACACCGTTGTTCTGTGCCGTGTTCGTTCCACCCGTCGTTTACACCCAGAAGAAATTCCGGAGCGGCAGCACACTGCTTTCAATTCAACCGGCCCCCAAGCCGCCGGAGGGAGGGCGGGTCGACGAGGTGGTGAAATTATTGCTTGAGCATGGCGCGGATGTGAACCGGGCCGACGATATGGGCCGAACACCCTTGACCCACGCAAGCTCGGTCAGCGTGGCCAGAATCCTGATCGAGGCAGGCGCCCGCCTCGATGTCCGGGACAAACAAGGTCATTCGGTCAGTTACTGGCTGAAGAAAAACGGGGTGGCGAAAGCGCTTAGGCCAGCAGACCGATCCTTAACCAAGTCAAAGCCCTTGGCAAAACGGCGCGTTTCAAAACCAAAGAAAAGAACTCGAGCAGCATAGCCAACAAATGCAGTCGTACGCCGAAAATTTCCTGCGGGTTGCGGCACCTTTTTATTGTTTCCCGCAGCCGCATGGAATAGAGTCTTGAACCGTGCAGCCGAGGTTTATTCAATCGACCGCTCCCAAGGTTTCCCTTGTGGAAATCCTTGCCGGGACAATCCCCCGTGCGCTCGCGCTGTTCTTCGGCGGGTTCACTCTGCTCAATCTGGCCGGCAGCCTGTGGCGGTCCAACTTCGACGCCAATCTCTGGTGGATTGATCTCCGCGCCTTGCCGGAAATGCCCGCAACAATGCTGTTGCTGCTGGCTTCACTCTGCCTGCTCAGCTTCGCCGTCCGCCCGCCCCGCTCCGTCTGGCGGCGATTGTTGACGGTCAGCAGTGTCGGGCTCGTCGCGGCCACGGCCCTGTGGAACACCCTGGAGTTTTATCAACTACTCATCCATGGCTTGGTGCGACCGCTCCTGCCCGTGCCGTTGTCCCTCCTCGTGTTCGCCTCCCTGCTCGTGGTCCTGCGCGCGGCCTCGCGTCCGGCTCGGCCCTGTTCCCCGGCGAAAACCTCACTTGGCGTGCTGACCATCCTCGCGCTTTGCCTGGTCGGCTTTCCCGTCGCGCAGATGGTTTGCTTCGGCAACACCGATTATCGCCGGCCCGCGGATGTCGCCGTGGTCTTCGGCGCGCGGACGTATGTCGATGGCCGTCCTTCCGACGCCCTCGCCGACCGGGTCCGCACCGCCTGCCAACTTTATCGCGATGGCTTGGTCAAAAAGCTCATTTTTTCCGGCGGCCCGGGCGATGGCGCCGTCCATGAAACGGAATCAATGCGCCGCTTGGCCCTTCGTTTGGGCGTCAAGTCGGAGGACATTCTGACCGATACCGCTGGTCTGAACACCCAGGCCACGGTGAAAAATACCGAAGCCCTCTTTGCCCGGCTCAACGCGCACCGAATCCTGGTCGTCAGCCACTTTTACCACCTGCCCCGCATCAAGCTGGCCTATCAGCGATCCGGCTGGGACGTCTATACCGTGCCCGCCAAGGAGAGTTACTTCCTGCGGCAGATCCCCTACTCCATGGCCCGTGAAGTCCCGGCCATGTGGGTCTATTATCTCCGCCCCCTGCTCTCCTGAAGCCCGCCGCGACCGGCGCCCTTGGCCGGCGTTTACTTTTCTCTGGCATCGATTTCGCCGGGCTGGCTAGAATCATACTGCTGGATTAGAATTTTTTATGCGTGTCACATTTGTTTTTTACTGTTTGCTGCTCGCCCTGAGCCTTCAAGCGGCCACGCCGGAAGTGGGCAAGGATAAGCTGCGGCGGTTGGTCAAACTGCCGGGCATCTCTTTCCAGGCGGAATGGACCTTTGATCCCGAAACCGGCTTCACCCTCGGCTCGAATGGCGACGACAAAGCGTCCCAGATCAAAACCTTGCGCAAGGATTTGCAATCGGACCCGACGGACGCGGACGGTTACCTGCGTCTGGGCACTCTCTACGCCGAGCTCGGCGACCGTGGAAATGCCGCCAGCGCGCGCTCCAAGGCCGTCCAACTTTTTCGCAAACGCGTGGACTTGCAACCCGAGGACGCCCTCCTGCTCGCCAAGTTTGGCCGGGCCCTCCAGGCCGCCGGCAAAACCGAGGAGGCTGAAAGCGTGCTTCGCCACGCCATCCGCACCGACCCCAAGGAATGGAAATGCTGGCTGGCGATGGGTCGTTTCCTCGACGCCGAATCCCGTCACGATATCTCTGACCGGGCCAAACCCGTGGCCGCGACCAAATCGAACGGCCGATCCAGCGGCGGCCCAGCGAACCTCGCCCCGGATCGCGTCGCGTTAGCCCAGAAGCGGCTGGCGGAAGCGGGCGATTGCTTCGACCAGGCCGTCACCAATGCCCCGGCGGAAGCCGAAGTCTATCTTCGGCGTGGCCTGCACCGGACCTTGCGCAGTTCTCTCCTCAACGACATCCTCGAGGCTTCCGGCGAGCCCAAGCCCGAAATCGAGGTGCTCACCGATTACTTCTCGCCGGAAACTTTGGCCGATCTGAAGCAAGCGAGCCGGTTAAGCACCAAGGATTATCAGCTCATCGGCAATGTGGCGCTGTTCGAGATTTACAGCATGAATGCGCGGAACGGAAAAAAGGAGCTGGGCGAAGGGTTTGATTGGACCACCCTGCCGGACGCCTCCCAGCGCTCGATCCGCCAAGCCATGACCCAGCTCGAAGACCTCGCGTTGGATCCCGATCCGAAAGTGGCGGCCGGCGCCCTTGAGGTGCTCAGCATTCTGCAAGGCCCGGTCCTGCACGAAACCAACAGCCGCCTGGTCAACCTCCGCCGCGCCTTGGTGCTGGATCCTTCCCGTGAGCAAGCCTGGGAAATGTTGGCTGGAACGCTGGCCCGCGCCGAGCAATACGAAGAATTGCTTTCCACTTGCGAATCGCACCTGAAGCAGAAGGACTCCGCCCGCGGCCATATTCTGCTGGCCAAGGCTTACGAGCGATTGAAGCAATGGGATAATGCCGAAGACCAGACCATCGCCGCCGTCCGGCAGACACCGAACGACCTCACCGCCAACCTTTCCCTCGCGGCGCTGTTGGTCAAGCGGAGCAATGATGCGTCCGTATTGGGCGAGGCCAACGGCTGGCTTTCCCGCTGCGACCAGATCATCGCCGGCCTCCCCACGCCCCAGCGGCCCCGCCAGTTGGTCATCGATTTCACCCTGACCCGCAGCGTTTATTTCGCTTTGGCCGATGACATCGACTCCGCCCGGCGCTGGGTCAAGACCGTGATCGACAGCGACCAGGAGAACGAACTCGCCAAGGAAATCCTCGCCGCGATGGGATACTGAGCCTGCCTACTGACTGTTCAGCACATCGATCAACTGGCGCAACCGCCCGTAATCCTTGCGGTTGAAGCCAAAGCCAATTCGGGGCGCATCCACCATATCCCCATCCGCCCGCTCTTCCGGCGTGGCTTCGATGACCTTGATCGGCGGGCCGGTGATGATGTCCGCAAAGTCCTCGTTCATTGCTTCAATGGCCGGCTCCGAAGGCGCGTGCTTCAACCGGATCACAAACAAATCCTTCACGAAGCGGCTCGATTGGAAGTTGCGGTAAAATCGCGTGATGATCTTCACCGCCTGATCCGTGTCGTCGGTGATATGATAAAGATTCAGGTCGTCCGGGGAAATCAACTGGTCGCGCAACAGATGTTCGCGGACATGTTTGTCCCAGGTCTTCCAATACGTGCCGCCCGGGCGGTCCACCAGCACCAACGGCATCAACTGGCTCTTGCCCGTCTGCATCAAGGTCAGCGCTTCATATCCTTCATCCATGGTGCCGAAGCCACCCGGAAACAGCGCGATGGCATCCGAGTGCCGCACGAAAATCAGCTTGCGGGTGAAGAAATATTTGAAGGTGATCAGCTTCTTGTCGTGCTGGATGACCGGGTTGGCGCTTTGCTCCCACGGCAGGCGGATGTTCGCGCCAAAACTGTTCTCCAACCCCGCCCCCTCGTGGCCGGCGTGCATGATGCCGCCGCCCGCGCCGGTGATGACCATGAAGCCCGCCTCGACGATTTTGCGGCCGAGTTCGACGGCCTGTTGATACTCCACCTTGCTCGGTTGCGTGCGTGCCGAACCGAAAATGGTCACCTTGCGCTTGTCATTATAGGGCGCAAACATCTTGAACGCGTAGCGCAGTTCCCGCGTCGCGGTCTGGATCACCCGCACATCGCCGCTGTCCTCCACATCGGTCAGCAGCTTCAAAGCGTTCTCAATAATATCTCCGACGGCCTCCGGGTTATGTCCCCCGCCCTTGTAAGCAATCAATTCGTCAATACGCCGTTTCAATTCCGGGTCCACCGGCGGCTTTTCCGTTTTTATCATGAGGGGAGGATAGTAATTCCGGCTTGAATTGCAATCTTGCTTCTGAGCCAAACGCCTCGCCATCAAGGCTGCTGCTGGTTAGGCGATGCCGAAATGGTTGAGCAATTTGAGCCGGTTAACCTTGGTCAAATTTTCCGGCACCACCTTTGCAATCCGCCCCTTGACCGCCGGCTCCAATCGTTCCAACAGCGGATGGCAAATTTCCTTCTCCGCCGCCAGATAGACCGGTAGATCCGCATCCTCGCGCTTCACCAATTCATTCACGCTCCCGGCCAGATACGTGATGATGCGTTTGTCCAGCTCCAGTGTGAGGTTGTGCCGCTCTCCATTGCCTCCCGAACCCGGCCGGAGTTCCCCGCCCCCGAACCGGCCGGCCTCATCCGTAAGTTTGTCTGATAGTCGGCCATGCGCGCCGACGGTGTTAAATTCCTCGATCAACTCCAATCTGGGATGGGTGCTTACTCCGTCATATTCAACCCGATGCGCCTTGAGACATCCCAAATCGATGACAATGACCAGTTTATTTCTCATGATACTTGGTTTCCTTGATCTCGTTCGTGCAGGGTCACGCCCTGGTTAGACTTCATTTCCTACCAGAATTTACCACGGCCACGCGGGTTGCGACAGCGCGGCTGAGCGCAACGGCCGAGAGCGGGTTGCGGAAACAGTTGAGTTTGGCTAAATTAACTGCGGTCGGCGCCGTCCCAACCGCGCGCCGGGTTGCGCCCGCTTCGTTGACACTGTTTCCCGCGACTGGTACCGTTACGCCCCTTTGAGATACTGAAATGGACTATAAGAATACGTTGAATTTGCCGCAGACCGACTTTCCCATGAAAGCCGATCTGGTGTCGCGCGAACCGCAGCGGCTGGAAAAATGGCAATCCGCGGGCCTGTACGAGAAAATCCAGGCCCACCGCGCCGGCGCGCCGAGGTTCGTCCTGCATGATGGCCCGCCCTTCGCCAATGGAGATGTCCACATCGGCACCGCGCTCAACAAGACTCTCAAAGACCTCATCATCCGGTACGAAACCCTCCGCGGCAAAAGTGCGCCGTACATCCCCGGCTGGGATTGCCATGGCCTGCCGATTGAATTCAAGGTCACGCAGGAAATGCGCAAGGCCGGCGATACCAACACCGACCCCGCCACGATCCGCAAGGCTTGCGAAGCCTACGCTCACAAATACATCGACCTCCAGCGCGTGCAGTTCAAACGCCTGGGCATCCTGGGCGATTGGGGCGATCCCTACCTGACCCTGAACAAGGAATACGAAGCCGATGAGCTGCGCCTGTTCGCGGACATCGTGGAAAAGGGCTTCGTCTATCGCGGCAAGAAGCCGGTCTACTGGAGCATCCCCGCCCGCACGGCCTTGGCCGAAGCCGAAGTCGAATACCACGACCACGTCAGCCAGAGCATTTACGTGAAGTTCCCCGTCGTGGGCCAACCGAACACCTTCATCCTCATCTGGACGACGACCCCGTGGACGTTGCCCGCGAATCTCGCGGTGGCCTACAATTCGACCTTCCAGTACGTCCAGGTGCGCGTCGGGGACGAGAACTACATCCTTTTCGGCGGACTGCTGCCCACCGTCGCGGAGAAGTGCGGTTGGAAAGATTATCAGGCCGAGCCGTTTGCCAGCGACAAGCTCAGCCAGCTTCAATACCAGCACCCGTTCTGTCAGCGCACCGGCAAGCTGTTTGCCGGCGACAATTTCGTGGAGAGCGGCACCGGCACCGGCTTCGTGCATATCGCCCCCGGCCACGGTTTGGACGATTATAACATCGGCCGCCAGCAAGGGTTGCCCATCTACTCGCCCGTGGACGATGACGGCTGCCTTGCTTACACGACCGACCTGCCGCGCGAGCAGCAAATGCCCGCCGAGATGGTCGGCAAATCGATCCTCGAAAAGCATGGCAAGAGCGACGCCAACGAAGCCGTGCTCCATGAGTTGCGCCTGCGCAAAGCCTTGTTGCACCAGGAAAATTATCATCACAGCTATCCCTTCTGCTGGCGCAGCAAGACCGCCATCATTTTCCGCGCCATGAATCAATGGTTCATCGCCATCGATCACAAAAAGTTTCGCGATCAGGCGTTGGCGACCATCCAGCAGGTGAATTGGGTGCCGGACTGGGGCAAGAGCCGCATCGAAGGCGCGGTGAAGTCCCGCCCTGATTGGTGCATCTCGCGCCAGCGCACCTGGGGCGTGCCCATCCCGGCTTTCTACGATGCCCAAGGCAATGGCATCCTTGACGCGCAGATTGTCCGGAACGCCGCTGACCTGATCGAAAAGCACGGCTCGAACGTCTGGTTTGAAAAATCCGCCGCCGAACTGTGGGCCTTGGTGAAACCAGCCAACTGGCAGGGCGCCGAACCCACCGCCAAGTCAAACGACACGCTCGACGTGTGGATCGACTCCGGTTCCTCTTCGCGTTCAGTGTTGATGCGCCGCAAGGAACTGCAACACGCCAAACCCGGCCCGGAACAATGGCAGGCGGACGTTTACCTGGAAGGCAGCGACCAACATCGCGGCTGGTTCCAATCCTCGCTGTTGCTCTCCCTCGCCGGCAATGGTGCGCCGCCCTTCAAGACGGTGTTGACCCACGGCTTCATGGTCGATGCGGATCGTGAAAAAATCTCCAAGAGCAAGCAAGGCCAGGGTGGTTACGAAAAACCGCAAACAGCCGAAGCCTACGTGAAGAAGTATGGTGCCGACGTGGTCCGCCTGTGGGTCGCTTCCCAGGATTATCGCAACGACATCGTCGTCAGCGAGGAGCGAGTCAACAAGGTCAGTGAGACGTATCGCGGCATCCGCAACACTCTGCGCTACCAACTCTCGAATCTCTACGATTTTGATCCGGCGAGGCATACCGTGGCTGATGATAAGTTAACCGGGTTCGACCGCTGGATC
>JAQGOT010000116.1 GCA_028293465.1 Pedosphaera sp.
CATGCTCGGCCAGGTTGGTGCAGGTGTAGTTGCGGGGCGTGCTCAGCAAATATTCGATATACTGCCATTTCGTTATCATGCCGTACCCTACCGCCGCTTTTCCGCTCAAGCGAAAGTCCTGTCAGATCGTCAGATCGGGGGGTCATTGGTTCCGGGTTGAGGGCTGGAGGGGCGCATCCGCGCACTGCCCCGGAGCGCCGACTTCCAAGTCGGCTTAACGCGTGGTGAACCCACCGATGACCTGCGAACTGGAGCCATCCAAGCCGGCGCTCCGATGGCTCGGCGGCAGTGCGCGGATACGCGCGCTACAGGAGGGAGTCGGCGAGGCGGGCGATGTTTTGGAGGGTGCGGGTGAGGGGGGAGCGCTTTTGCCACTCTTCAGCGGTGAGCAGGCGGCTGTGGGCGAAGTAACGGTCTTGAATGGTGCCGAGCGCGGCGGCGACTTTGGGGTCGTAGAGGAGGACGTTGACTTCGGAGTTCAGGGCGAAGGAGCGGATATCAATGTTGGTTGAGCCGATGAGGACGATGGTGTTGTCGATGCTGAGGTGCTTGGCGTGGAGGAAGCGGGGCTTATAGAGGTGAATTTTCACGCCGGCTTCGAGGAGTTCGTCGTAAAAGGAGCGCTGGGCAAACTGCGTGACCAATTGGTTGGCGTGTTCGGAGACGACGAGGTCCACGGTGACACCGCGGAGGGCGGCGGACCGGATGGCCTGGAGGAAAGGTTCGTCGGGGACGAAGTAGGGCGTGGTGATGACGACGCGGTCGCGGGCGGTGTAGAGCAGATCGACCATCAACTCCTGCGCGTTCTCGCGTTGGTAGCCGGGACCGCTGGGAAGGACCTGGACGATGGATTCGCCGTTGCCGGGGACCTCAGGGAAGAGTTCGGATGGGCTGAGCTGGTTGCCGGTTTCGAAATAGTAGTCGGCGAGAAAAACGGCCTGCAACTGGAGGGTGCCGGGGCCGGTGAGGCGGAGCATGAGTTCTTCGTTGGGGAAATGTTTGACGAACTCGGGATCGCTGATGTTTTGGGAGCCGGCGCAGCCGATTTGGCCGTCGATGACGGCAAGTTTGCGATGGGTGCGGAGATCGAAGCGGGCGGCGTTGCGTCGGAAGGGGCCGACGGGGAGCATGGCGTGGACTTCGATTTTATTGGCACGCATGCGGGGGGCGAGCCGGGAGAGGGCGGGTTTGGAGCCGACGGCATCCATCAACACGCGGCAGGCGACGCCGCGTTTGACGGCGCGGGCGAGTGCGTCGGCCACGCGCTGACCGGTTTGGTCGTTGCCATATATATAAAAGAGCAGATGAACGTGATGGCGGGCGCGGTCGATATCGGTGATGAGGCGGTCGATCGCGCCTCTGTAATCGGTCAGCAATTCAACTTCATTACCGCCGAACGGACCGAAGTCGCCCAGCTTGGTGGCCAAGGTGACGATGGGGGCGAGGTTGGCGGCCAGCGTTGGATGGGCGAACGGACGGGCACCCATTTGTTCCTGGGCCTTGCGGATTTCGCGGGAGGCCCGCGATTGTTGCTCGATGCGGCGTTTGGGAACGTAGATGCGGCCGAATAGCGCATAAGCCAACAGCCCCGGCCAGGGCAGGAGGAAAATGAAAAGCAACCACGTGCGCGAAGCGGCGGCGCTGCGCCGTTGTGGCACGTACACCAACATCACCAATCGGACGAGCCATTCGCTGATGAGATAAACTAAGCTCCAGTTAATCACTTGGTCGGCAACTTGATCGGGTTCGGAAACGGAACGCGGACTGGCCGCGCGGACAGCTCACCGTCTATGCCGGAAGATTAGCAATGCGGTTTGGCGTTAGTCCACGCATTTCCCGGCTGCGGGGCAGGCCTGGGGTGAAATGCGAAGGGACATTGGCGCGCCAGAATGGTATCAAGGAAGGCTGCGCAGTAGCGAGATGCGCTCAAACAAGGGAGAGGGCCGTGATAGTCCGAGCCGTCCAGTTGAGACCCATTTGGAGCGGTAAATGCTTTATTGGCTGGGATTAGAACTCTGGAAGTTTGAGTAACTCGTTTAAAACGATGAATAGCAGGTACTTATATCAAGAGCCTCATAGGCGTGGTCTCCGCCAGCCTTGCAAATTGCAGCCGGTTCAGTACTTACTACGTTGCATGCGACGAGTTGGGTGCCTGATTTTGATCAGTACGGTTGTTTTTGCGTGGTCTCACAGGACTATCGCGAGGGGGACGGAGTCTGCCGAAATCACCCTGGAATATGTGGCGAAGCGGGCGGAGGAGAAGGCGCGGAAGCCGTTCCGGTCGCCGCGAGGGGACCTGCCGGATGTGCTGCGGGCGGACAAGCTGGATTACGACAAGTATCGCGAAATTCGTTTCCGACATGATCAGGCGTTGTGGGCGGCGGAGAAGCTGCCGTTCGCCGTGGAGTTTTTTCATCCGGGCTACATTTACGAGGAGCCGGTGCGGATCAATGAGTTCTCGTATAACTATGTGCAGCCGGTGCGGTTCGTGCAGGACTTTTTTGATTACGGAAAACTGCACATCAAAAAGCAGATCCCGGCGAACACCGGTTACGCGGGCTTCCGCATCGTGTATCCGCTGAATCAACCGGAGAAGTTCGATGAGCTCGGGGCGTTTCTCGGTGCGAGTTATTTCCGGTTGCTGGGCAAAGGGCAGCGGTATGGGGAGTCGGCACGCGGGTTGGCATTGGACTGCGGGGAGTCAGATCGACCCGAGGAGTTTCCGATTTTCACCGACTGGTGGCTGGGCAAGCCGCAACCGGATGACAAGGAGCTGCGGTTGTTCGCCATTCTGGACAGCGTGAGTTGCACCGGCGCTTATGGGTTTCGCATCCGGCCGGGGGAGACGACGGTGGCTGAGATTGAAGCGGTAATTTTTCTGCGCGACCCCGACAAGGTCAAAGCCGTCGATCCGCAGCGGAAGCCGCTGGTGACGATCGGCATGGCGCCGTTGACGAGCATGTTCTGGTTTGGGGAGGGCTCGGAACGGAAGTTCGATGATTATCGGCCCGAGGTGCATGACAGCGACGGGCTGTTGATGCGGATGGAAAACGGGGAGACGCTGTGGCGGCCGCTGAACAATGCGGCGGTGATGCGGCATCAGAAGTTTGGAGCCAAGAACATCCGCGGCTTCGGTTTGCTGCAACGCGACCGGGAGTTCGCCAGCTACCAGGATATTTTCAACCTGTATCACCAGGTTCCCAGCGTGTGGGTGGAACCGCGCGGGCATTGGGGCGAGGGCGATCTGCACCTGGTGGAATTGAGCACGCACTATGAGGGCCTGGACAATATCGTGGCTTTCTGGGAGCCGAAAACGAAACCACAGCCGATGGATCCGTTCCGGTTCAGTTACACGATGTATTGGACGCGCGAGTCGGACATGAAGCTCTCGGCAAACAAGGTGACGGGCACACGCATCGGGGCGGACCCGCGGGATCCGCAACGGCGGCAGATTGCGATTGATTTCAGCGGGCCCAAATTGACGGCATTGCCCGACGGGATTGTGCCGGAGGCGGTGGCGAGTTGCAGCGAGAACGGGGCGGTGGTGGAGAGCCAGGTGTTTCTGGTGCCCTACACCAACGCCTGGCGGGCGATCATCAAGCTGGAGCCGAAACCGGGCAACAAGGAGCCGATTGATATCCGATGCACTTTGAAGAAAGGGGAGGAGGTCCTCACCGAAACATGGACATACCACTGGAGTCCACCTTAATCGGTTCCGGCGAGGGGACAGATGAACCGGGCCGGATGGCCGGCCGCTCTCTGGAGGAATGGAATGCCGCTTACGGGAAAGTGGAAAGCTACTTCCACGCCCTGCGGGTGCGCAACAAGGTGTTGCTCGGGCGTTTGGTGATCCATGTTTTGAAACGGGCGATGCGGCGCGCACCGCAGGAACCGCAACGGCTGGCAACGGAGTTGGCGGCGGAAGAAATGGACCACGTGGTGACCGAGTGGTTCGCGCAGGTGCTGCAGGAACCGCCGACGGGGACGGACCAGATGCTTTCCACGCGGGGACGCCTCGCGTTGCTGCTCGCCGACATGCCCGGGAAGTGGCAGGACCAGTTCCTGCGACCGGGACCCTGGCCGGAGGAATTTGTGAGCGCGATGCGGAAAACGTATCTGCAGGCCGGACCGGACTTTCAGCTTTCCATGATGACGCCGCGGCCATTGCATCTTGGCCCGATAACAACCTTGACGAATTTCACCAAGTTGCCGTACCGAAAAATGGTGGTCATCTGGGTCGCCTTCGCATTGATCCTGGTTTTGATTTTCTTTCTCACGCATAAACCATGAGCGTTGCTGTTTCCGAATCCGCGCCGAAAAAAGAACCGGGGCGGCGTCCCTCGCTGGAGATCACCCCCGCGCCGTCGGGGAACCGCTGGCTTCGCGTTTTCTTTTTCTTTTCGTCAGCGATGTTGCTGACCGGGGTGGTATCCCTGATTTTCGCCGATCTGCTCTGGCGCAGCGGTTGGTCCACCTCGCGCACCGTTCTGCTGGCACTGTTTATTGTGTTGTTCCTCTTTGCCGCCATCGGGTGCATGCATGGAGTGTATGGCTTTGTGCTGCGGATGGTGGGCGACAAACGGCGCATCACGTGGCCGGGTGATTATGTGTCGCAGAGCATTGAAGGGACCAGCACCGCGCTCGTCTGCCCGATTTACAATGAGGACGTGGTGCGGGTGTACGAAGGCTTGCGGGTGACGTACGAATCGCTTGAGCGGACGGGGCAACTCGAGCGGTTCGATTTTTTCATCCTGAGCGATTCCACAGATCCGGACAAATGGGTGGAGGAAGAACGGCGGTGGTACGATTTGATCCGCGAGTTGGGGGCGCTGGGGCGAATTTATTATCGGCGGCGGGTCACCAACGAAGGCAAGAAGAGCGGCAACATCCGGGATTTTCTGAACACCTGGGGGCGACGCTACCGGTATTTCATCGCGTTGGATGCCGACAGCGTCATGCGCGGCCAGACCGTGGTGGACCTGGTCAAATTGATGGAGGCCAACCCGGACGTGGGCCTGATTCAGACCGTGCCGGCGTTGGTGAATGCCGAATCGCTGTTTGGGCGCATCCAACAGTTTGCGAACCGGCTGTACGCGCCGGTGTTCATCGCGGGATTGAATTATTGGGCGCAAGGCACCGGCAATTATTGGGGGCACAACGCCATCATCCGCACGGATCCGTTCATCCAGTATTGCGATTTGCCGCAATTACCGGGGCGCAAACCGTTTGGTGGGCAGATTCTCAGCCATGATTTTGTAGAAGCGGCGCTGCTGCTCAAGGAGAACTGGCAGGTGTGGCTGGCCTATGATCTGGAGGGTAGCTACGAAGAAGCGCCGCAGGGATTGATCGAGAATGCGCAGCGCGACCGGCGCTGGTGCCAGGGAAATCTGCAACACGGGTTGGTGCTGTTTGCCCACGGGTTGCGCGGCTTGAGCCGGATACATTTGTTGCAAGGAATCTTCGGGTACCTGGCGGGGCCGCTTTGGTTTCTGTTTTTGATCACGTTCAACTGGATGTGGGGATTTCAGAAATTCACCGGCTTATCGGACATCCCGGTCCAGGGTTTCACGCCGTATCTTAGCGTGACGCCCACGGAGCATGCGTTTTTGGTTTTCGTGATCTGCATGGGTGTGCTGTTTTTGCCGAAGGTGCTGGCGTTGGTGGACCTCGCGCTCGACCGGGAACGCCGGCAGGCTTTCGGCGGGTTGGCACGGACCACAGCGAGCACCGTGGTCGAGACTTTATTTTCAACATTGCATGCACCGTTACAGATGCTTTGGCATCTGCGGTTTGTGGTAACCATCGTCATGGGGATGGGGGTGAGTTGGGGACCGCAAAAGCGGACGGCCGACGGCACCGACTGGTGGTTTGCGGTGCAGCGGCATTGGGGGCATACGCTGACGGGACTGGCGTGGGGGGGCTTGATCTGGTGGCTCGACCCGGCCACTTTTCTGTGGTTCGTGCCGGTGTTCTCGGGGATGGTGCTGGCGATTCCCTTGAGTGTTTTGACGAGCCGGAGCGGTTGGGGCGTGCGGGCGCGCGGGTTGGGATTGTTTCTTACGCCCGAGGAGACTTCACCACCGCCTGAACTTGATACCCTGAGAGTGCGGATGGCGACGATGGCCGGCGCAGGCCAAACGGAAGTGCGCCCGAAGGATTCCGGGCTGGAGGAGATTGTGTTGGACCCTTACGTCAATGCCATCCACGTCTCGCTC
>JAQGOT010000148.1 GCA_028293465.1 Pedosphaera sp.
CCACCTCGTTCAACCCGCGCAGCAGGCCGACGTCGTCGGCGGTTTCAATGCGCACGCGGCGGGGGATGGTCCGTTTGGCCTCGGCGATGGTGCCGTCAAACAGCTTGCGGCCTTTGGCGATGAGCAGGATGCGGTCGCACAAGCGCTCGGCATGCTGCATGACATGAGTGGAGAAAAGCACCGTGCGACTGCGCCCGGCCATATCGCGAATGATCTCCTCCATCACCTGCTGGTTGACGGGGTCCAGACCGGAGAACGGTTCGTCGAGGATGACGAACTCCGGATCGTGAGCGATCGAGGCGAGCATCTGCACTTTTTGTCCCATGCCCTTGGAAAGCGCGTCGGTCGGTTTGCCGGCGAAGTCTTTCAGGCCGTACCGTTCCAGCAACTCATGGGCGCGTCGTTTGGCCGACTTGCGGTCCATCCCTTTCAGGGTGGCAAAGTAGGCGATCACCGCCCAGGCCTTCATCTTCTTGTAGAGACCCTTTTCTTCGGGCAGGTAGCCGATCCGCCGCCGCACTTCCAACGCCGAGGACCGGCCGAGCACGGTGATGGTGCCGCTGGTCGGCTTGATGATTTCCAGGATCATGCGGATGGTCGTGGTTTTACCCGCGCCGTTGGGACCGAGGAAACCGCAGATGGAGCCGGCGGGCAGGCTGAAGCTGACATCGTCCACCGCCTTGAAGTCACCGTAATACTTGGTGACGTTGCGCAGTTCCAAGGTCGGGTCGCTGGCTTTAAGATGGCTGCCGGACATTGTAATTATGAGATTATTTGACCGGTCAACCGCCGGATGCTCACGGCGTCGGTTGGGAATGTTAACCGATACGGCAACGGTTTGAAACAAAATAGGAATCCTTGGATGGAATCCGGAGTTTATTGAAAGTGCAGGCGATAGAAGCGGGTGCTGGCGGGGGGCGGGTTGGTGGTGATGTTCCGGCCAGCGGCGACTTCGACCGGATCCGTCACGCTGGTCCACGCCGCGGAGGAAATGCCCGGGCTGGATTCGAGCGCGTAACCGGCGGAGTCGTAAGGCCAGCTCAGCACCGGATTGCCGCCGGTGCGGGTGATTTGCAGCGCGGGGGGCGTTACATCGCCGTCCAAGACGCCATCGAGATCGCGGTCGAGGGCCATGCGAAGTCCCGAGCCGGGGGGCACGCCCATCACACTCAAACGATCGCCGGCCAGAACTTTGGCTTTCAGTTGCGCGTGGGTCAGCGCCACGAGGTTGGTGGAGTCAACGCGGTAATTAGCGGAGGCGGGTTGGTAGAGCAGGCCGTGGAATTTTCCGTCGATGGTTCCTTTTACGATCAAGTCGATGTTGTTCGCGGCTGCCTGTGCTTCGAGCAGCGCCCAATCGTTTGACAGACTGAGCGTGTTCACGTTCGTGGCGAGCAGCGTGCGCGTGTAGCCCACGGTCGGTGCGGTGCCAGTATCGAAACATTGCACGAAGGCGTTCAGGTTGGCTTTCCGGAGGGTGTCATTGGCGAAGTTTCCGAAGACCGGCTTGGAAAGGAAGTTGGTGAGCGTGGGATCGGCGCCATCGTGGGTGAAGCCAAAACCACCCACGCTGTTCGCGCCCACTTTGTTGTTGAAGCTTAGTTTCTGGTAGGCGGCGCGGAGGTGCGGGACCTTGAAGGACTGGGATTCCTGAAGCAGGAGTGAAGGAATGAGCTGCTGATTCGAACCAGGACCAGGAGTGGCCTCGTGGCAGGTGTTGCAGGTCAAAAAAGGTTGATAGGTCACGTTGAGGAAAGTATTGCGCCCCGCCACGGCATCGCCTCCGGCGAAATTAGTGGGGTAAGTGCGGTCCATGTTTTGGTTGGGATTGGCCTGGAACGTGATGTTCGTGGCGAAGGTCAGGTAAGCAGCCATGTCGGCGTGGCTGAGTGGCGTGCCCCCCAGCAGGCTGCCGAACGCGCCGTTGAAATGCGTAAAGTTGGTTCGATCACCCCGCCAATGGAATGGCTCCTGCCCCGCGAGACCGCGCAGAGTCTGCGTGGTCATGGGCCCTTTCATGGGATGCATTTGAAAGTTATTGCTCGGGAACAAGGGATTCACGGGCGAGGCGGTGTTGGTGACCGTCACCATGCTGCCATTCGGGTCGCCCAGATCCCACGCGAGCAGGTCCATCTCGGCATCGATGTGACAGGCGGCGCAGGCGGCGGTGCCGTTGCCGGAAAGCTTGGCGTCGTACAGGAAACCGCGCCCGGCGCGAATGGCTGCGGGGGTGGGATCGAAGCCGCCGATGGGCAGTTCCTTCAACAGCGTATCGGTGGAGGTGTCGATGATCGAGAGGGTGTTGGCGATGCGGTTGAGCACGTAGAGACGCTGGGCGGTTGCGTTCAACGCCAGGCCGCGCGGGCCGCGTTTGTTGCGCGGGTCAACGGCGGAACCGATGGCGTTGCCGATTTCAATGCGGGAAAGCACGCTGCCGTTATTATCCATGCGCGCGATGCGATCCGTGCCGAAGGCCGCCACGTAGAAAAAGCTGCCGCTGGGAGCAAAGGCGATGGCGGTGGGCTGGGCCAGGGCGTTGGTCAGCGCGGGCAAATTTGGGAGAACGGCGTAGTTCACACCGGGATTCAAATCATAGAAAGTCTGCGCGCCGGTGCTGATGGCGATGCGCGTGACACGATTATCAACAATGTGGCCGCGCACGCCGGGTTCAAAGTGGATGAGGTTGCGCGCCTCGGTGTTGGCCACATAGAGATCGCCGGTGTCCGGGCGCACCGCGAGCGCGAGGTTAACGGTGCCGATGTTTGTGAAATAGCGGGTGACCGTCAGGGTGCCGACATCGATTTCTGCGACGTCGTTGTCGGGCATTTTGTATTTGATGATGTTGGTCCAGGCGGGATCACGCGCATCCACGATCAAACCGACTTGCGGCGGAGCGGGCAAATTGGTGTTGGTGGGCGGCGATTGGGCCGGAGCGTTGGTGTTGCTGGCGGGAATCAGCGTGGTGTGATTCCCGGACAACGCAAAGGCGGCATACACTTTCGTCCCGACGGTGTTGACGGCGAGGGCGCGGGGATTCTCTCCGACGAGCGGGATGGGAGCCAGTTGCGTGTGGTTGGTGGCATCAAAGACAACCACTTGATTCTTCCGCGCAGCGGTGACAAACGCGCGGCCACCGGCGAAAACGACATCCGCCGGTTCGTCCTTGACGTAGAGCGTGTCGGTGACGAGACGTTGGGAGACGGAGACGATGCTGATGCTGTCGGAGACTTCATTGACCACCCAGACCTCATCGGCCGTGCGCGGATTCACGGAAACCGGTTCGATGCACACCGGGATTTCCGCAATCAGCACGGGGTTGGAAGGATGTGAAACATCGAAGACGGAGAGCCGGGCATCCGGGGTGTTGACGGCGAAGAGCCGGGTGCCATCGGGCGAGAGGCGCACGGGGCTGGTTTGCTTGCCTTCGAAGTTGACGTAGGAACTTTGGGCAAAGATGGTTGCGGCGGTGAAGGCGGCGGTGAAGGCCAACCAGGAGAGTTTGATTTTCGGCCGAGCGCCGGAACGCGCAGAAAACAAATTCGCTGGACGCATAGTGTTGGGTCAACCGAACCATTCAAGGGACGCATGAGGCAAACAGAAAAACCGTGGTTTTGCAAGTTAAAGCGGGGGCCCGAACGGTGCAAAGGCTCCGGCAGGCCGCCACCGCGCCGGCGGGTGGGGTGAAGTGCTTTCGAGTGAAGAAGTGGTATGGGGCGAACCTCCGCCACAAATGAAGGATGGCTTACCTGAAACAAACCGGGGCCGACGTGAATCAGGCAAACGGATGGGCGCAGATCAGCTTCTGACAGCCCCGTGCCAGGTCTTGCCAGTTCAGAGAAAGGCGAGGTTCCCGGACAGGAACACGCGGCTGGAAGCCGCGCTCACTGGCAGCCAAGGATGGCCGCCGCTACATGGCGGCATCCTGCCGCCCTGTAGCAAGCTCCACATTCCATGCACTGGCCAGTTCCCCGCCGGGCGGGGTGTTCAAGGGGGCGGTTAGGTTTTGGACTGCTTGGGGGCCCGTTTGGTCTCCTTCACCGTTTCTTCGCCGGCGGTGTCGATGTCTTCCGCCCCTGCCCGCTCGAGAATTTCTTTGGCGCGCTTGGCTTGGTCCGCGGTTTCCGCATGAACGGACAGCAGGATTCTGCCTTCGCGAATTTTGGACTCGTAGCGCTTGGCCTCATATTCGGGAATGCCCATGCCGACCAAGGTGCCAACAATTCCGCCGGCGGCCGCGCCGATGGCGGCGCCACTCAACGCAGCCATGATCGGTCCGGCGGCGATGAACGGTCCAATGCCTGGGATGGCCAAGGCACCGATGCCCGCCAACCAACCCAAGGCACCGCCCAACACTCCGCCCGTACCTGCGCCGGTGATGGCGCCTTCGGGGGCTTTGGTGCTTTTCTCATGCGCGAAGTCTTTGGTGCCGGATTTGTCCGGGAGCAGAGCGGAGATATCGTTGTTGGAAAAGCCCGCGGTCCTCAGATCGTCCACAATGCGGCTGGCTTGGGCTTCATCGCGGGCCAGACAGAATACAGATTTTGCAGCCATAAGTTTGTTCCTTGTTGTTATTGGTTTGGAGTTTTTACTTCGAGTTGATTGTCAATGGCGGTCCCGCCCCCGGCGCTTTGCGCGAGCGCGGCGATGGCTTGTTGCTCCTGCTGGCTGTTCACCGGGCCGCGCAGGGTGACTTTGCCGTCGATGGTGATGATCTTGATGTTTTTGGCCGCGGTGGAGAGTTGATCGTTGCTGGTCAGGGCCCGACGAATGCGACGGGTGATTTCGCGGTCGGCTTCACTCCCGCCCTGGTCACCGGGGGTGACGGCGGCATCCGAACGATCGCGGACGTTCTTGGCGGTGTTGTCGGGTTCGCTCATGGTTGCGGCATTGGTGTTGGTATCAGCACCATAGGTGCGGCTGGCCGCGTTGGTGTCGCGCGAGGTGGGCGTGAGCGCATTCGTGTCCTGGCGACTCGCTCGCGGCGGGTTGGTCGTGGTGTCGCCGGTGGGGGAGGTGTTGTCCGAACTCTTGTTGCAGCCCAGCACGCAGGCGAAGGTGCCCAGCAGGCCGATTAATTTTAGACTTTTCATAAAATGGAACTTCCGTGTGCGAAAGAAAGTCGTTTACTGAGACCGCAGGTGCCATGGGGTGTTTTTTGGAGCGAAGGAAGTGGCGCACGGGGTGGGCAAGAGGGAGGAACCGCGTAGCGCATGAGACCGGTTCAGCTTTCCGCCAACCGTGTTGGTGATTTTCCAGCCAGAGCCGGACGGAGGATGGGAACAGGATTGCATAAACTGGAAAGCGGGAGAAAATCAACCAACAAAGACCCACAACGCTCTTTGATCAGAATTCATCCTGAACGCGGATGACGGAAGGATTCTCGCGACACTGCCGATCGGCAAGGGCACGGACGGTGGCGGGTTTAATTCCAAGACCATGGAAGCTTTCAGTTCACAGGGTGATGGCACGCTGACCATCATCAAGGAAACCAGCCCGACGAACTTCGAGGTGGAACAGACGGTGCAAACCAAACCACCCGCCAAAACCAGCACGCTGGACACGAAGAAAGATCGGATTATTTTGATTGCCACGGAACCGACGCCGACGGTTGCGAACGCGGTAGTCGCTGCAACCACCGCTGCGACGGCGGCGGCCAGTCCCACTGCGGCTACGGCAACCGCGCAAACGGCTCCCGCCGGTGGTGAACGAACTGGAGGCGGCCAGCGCGGCGGACGTGGCGGACCCGGAATGCTTGACATCCTCGTCGTGGGACGGTGATTTGCCTTCAAGGGTGGCGGGTTATTGCAGCGGAAAAGGCGGGGATTTTTTGGCCACAGATTTCACTGATTACACGGATTGAGGCAAGGGATGGGACCTGACGGATGGATCAGGGTGGCAAACCTGTCTCCCAAACTTTGTCGCAGGTGAGACAAAGTTTCGTAACCGGCGCTTGCGACTGAAATCGCTCTGCCGGCCGATTCGGAACTCAATGTTGGCAACCAATGCCCAAGCTTCGCTTTGGCTTGGTGGGTTGTAGGGGGAGGGCGAGGGTCAGCAGGTTTTTCTTTAAATTTCGCGGGAGCATTTTCAGACCGGAACCGTCCAACGTGACATGGGCATGAAAAACAAATTGCTGATGGCGGTTCTAGGCTTGCGGGTTGGGGTTGACGCTGAGCGCGGCGGGCATGGCGGGCAAACTCACCTCGCCGACCCTGTCGTTTCCCAAGGATTTCCCGGAAGCGGTTCGCACGAACATGCTGGGGGTGCTGACGCGGCCGGACTTCAAGTTCTTGAGCGGCGATTTCATCAACTCGACGACGCGCCTGCGGTACGTCGGCGACACGAAAGCGCTCAATCTCTTCCTCGAGCGGCTGGCGCACTGTCCGGGCGTGACGCTGTCGGTGGGCTTCGGCCGGGACATTGACGAGGAAAAGGAGGTGGATTGGCAGGTTTCCCACGGCGCCCTCACGGACGCCGGACGGTTGCGCATCGAGGTGAATCCTCATTCCAGCCAGATCAAACTGGAGGAGTTGGTGATCCCGGACATAAAAGCGCCTGTGCACGGGGGTTAGGCACTGCGCGAAAATAACCTGCGCATTCCGGCTGGTCCTTCTGGCGGTTGGCGAATTCTGAAGGTGGCTCGCACCGCAATGTCGAATGACGCAAGAATGTCCAAAACACCAAGGCTTAAGGCGGGCGCACGCGGGTTGGCCGGGGGCTTGATCGGTACAAAAAGAAAAGCCGGACAACAGGTCCGGCTTTTTCACACGGGACACACTTGAGAACAAAGTGCATCAACAACGGGATGAGAGTAGCAGGGATGGCGTCCCCGGCTAGTCACCAGTACTGGGGACACCAGGGAAATGTCGAATGGCGGGCCAGCCAGCGGCAATGATGATGACCAATGCCCAAGCTCCAAGGAATGTCTCGGCGTCAAATCTCAAGGCAGAGGGGTTTCAAGCTTTCAGTGTTCAGTTGGAAATGCCTTTATCGATAATGTAACCGGTGTGTTACGTGTTGTTACGACTGATGTTACGATCTAGAAGTCTGCCATGTCGTTGCGGCGCAACAATCTTACGGCTGTTACGACTAAAAGCACCCCCTGGCGAGAGCAAAGGGGGGTGGAGCGGGCGGCTGGATGCCGCTCCCGCATTCGGGACTGGAAGCCTGACCTACAAAGGTTGCGTGGCCAACCACACTCGCAGCATCTGGCCGGAGCGGTTAGACGGTCACAAGCTTATCCAAGGCGGGTCAAAAGACTGATTGCGCCGCGGCCGCGGGTCAGGGAAAGGCGGTGCGGTAGAAGGCGCTGCCGGCGGGTGGATGGGAATCAAGGCAGACGCCGCAGCCGTCGGAGTTGGAGGTGACGGGGGTGACGGCGGTCCAAGGTCCGGAGGGTGACGGGGCCCGTTGCAGGGTATAGTTGCAATCGGAAGCGCCGGCGAACTTGACCTGCAAACAGCCGTTGCCGGTATGGAGGATGGACAAAATGGTGGAAACCACGGCGGGGCTGGCACCAAACTCGAATGCGCCGATGTCCAGAGCGAGTCCCTGCGGCCGGGACATGCCGCGCTGATCAAAGCCAGCAGGAGCATTGGTGGGGCCGGCATCGATGGCCGGACTGTTGGTCAGCAGGGCGTGGGTGAAGGTGGGGCCGCCGTTGGATTGCAAGGGTCCGAGGAGCGGATCGAGGCCGTAAAGATTACCCGTGAGATCGCCGGCCATAGTGGAGGAGCCCGGGTTCTGAATCAAGTTATAGCCCTGGGAGGTGAGCACGCCGGAGATGTCGTTGACGTCGTTACCCGCGAAGAGGGTGGTTTGGGCGTGAACGGATCCGCCGTTGATATTTTCCAGTCCGCCGGTGTTGGCGGTGCCGGTGGCGGTGTTGGAGACAATGGTGCAACTGGTGAGTTGGATCGATGCGCCGGGAAAAGTGTGGTTATCCCAGTTGACGGTGGTGTTCAAGATTCCGCCGCCGTGGGGCGCGGAACAGGAATTTCCGCTGACGGTGCAGTTCAACATCGTGAGGAGGTTCAGGTTCTCAATTCCGCCACCGCCGTCGGCGCTGATGACATAGGGACAGGAGTTGCCACTGACGGTGCAATTCAGGAGGGTAAGCTGGCCGAGGTTCTTGAGCCCGCCACCGCCATATTGATAGGAGGCATTTCCGCGAATGGTGCAATTCGAGAACAGGTTGGTGCCGCCGCCGAGATAGAGTCCGCCGCCCTCTTCACTGGTGTTGTCCGCGATGGTCGTATTCGTCATGGTGAGATTGCCCCAACTGGCAATTCCCCCACCCCACCAACCGGCATCGCAGCCGGTGACGACGCAGGCTACGAGGGTGAAATTTCCCGAGTGGTTATAAATGCCAGCGCCATCGCCCTGGCCGGAGTCGTTGGCACAGGCCTCGATCACGCAGTTGATAAGGAATGAATTGCCGTCATTATAAATTGCGCCGCCGGTGGCAGCCAGGCAATTGGAGATGGTGCAGGTCTTCAGGCTGAGATTGCCGACGTTGTAAATGGCACCGCCGTCAACATCGTCGTTGGACATCTCGGAGCCGGAATCA
>JAQGOT010000176.1 GCA_028293465.1 Pedosphaera sp.
GGGTTGCTCATCTATGACGTCTCGAACCCGGCCAATCCAGTGAATGTCGGCCATAAGAACGATGGAAAATTTGCTTCGGACATAGTCACTTCAGGCAATTACGCCTATTTGGCAAATGGGAGCGATGGCCTACGCATCTACAACATATCCAACCCCACCAACGCCATCAATGTTGGCCACATCACAACGGGCGGTGAAGCCTACCGTGTGGCGGTAGCCGGCAATTATGCCTATGTGCTCAACGCTCTCGGCGGTCTGCACAGTTATGACGTTTCCGATCCGACCAACCCTGTTATCGGCGGCTTTATCGCCACCTATAATAACTTCAATGCAGTTGGTTCGGTGGCCCTGTCCGGCCAATATGCCTACGTCGCCACCGGCCGGGATGGGTTGCGGATTTTTGACGTCTCAAATCCAACCAACTTTGTGAATGTGGGTCACAGCACGACGAACGCGACCACCTACGCCTGGGACGTGGCCATCTCGGGGAATTACGGTTACGTGGCTTGCGGGCTGGACGAATTGCGGGTTTACGATCTCTCCAATCCAAGCAACCTGCTGACCGTTGGGCAGACTCCGACAAACTACGGTGGATATGCCATCAGTGTGGTGGTCGCCGGAAACTACGCTTATGTGGCGAATGGTCTCGACGGTCTGCGCATCTACTCGCTGGGGGTTTCACCTGCGCCTCGTTTGAACGTATGGCTGACGAGCACGAGCACGAACGCGCTCCTGGCTTCCTGGCCCGCGCCAACTGCCGCGGCGGTGTTGCAACAGAGCTCCGATTTGTCCGGCACCAACTGGTTGTCGCTGACGAACGCATCGACGGTCGTGGCGGGGACAAACCGTATCATTCTTGCTCCGCCGGCCGGCAATAAATTCTATCGCCTCAAGATTCTGTAACCGGGACAACGTGTTCGTTCGTGCAGCCCGGTTGCCTCCAACCTGCTCATCCCTCTCCCCGCGACTTCGCTGCGGGGTGAGAGGGACGGAGCACGCTCGGCCGTTGGGTGGCCTCGTAGGCTCCCAAGGCGCGCTGGGATGTGCAACGAAGCATTTGTAGCAGATGCGGATTTTGGATACGGTGGCTGAAAGCAGCAGTTAACCGAATTTTTAACGGCATTCTATATGGCAGTTCTCGACATCAAACCGGCTGGTTCCTGCAAATACGATCTGGTTGCGCTCGGCGAAGTCATGCTGCGGCTTGATCCCGGCGAGGGCCGGGTCCGCACGGCCCGCAAGTTCAGGGCATGGGAAGGGGGCGGTGAATACAATGTGGCGCGCGGTTTGCGGCGGGCGTTCGGTTTGCACACGGCGGTCTGCACGGCGTTCGCGGACAATGAAGTGGGGCGGTTGATCGAGGATTTTATTTTGCATGGGGGCGTGGATACGGAGTTCGTGAAGTGGCGTGCGTGCGACGGGGTGGGGCGTACGGTGCGCAACGGGTTGAACTTTACCGAGCGCGGGTTTGGGATCCGCGGGGCGGTGGGGATGGCGGATCGCGGTCACACGGCGGCGTCGCAACTCCAGCCGGGGGATTTTGATTGGGACAACATTTTCGGCAAGCAAGGGGTGCGGTGGTTTCATACCGGGGGGATTTTCGCGGCGCTGTCGGACACCACGCCCCAACTGGTGATCGAGGCGGTGCAGGCGGCCAAGAAGCACGGCACGATCGTTTCGTATGATCTCAATTATCGGCCGAGCCTGTGGAAATCGATTGGCGGCAAGGAGCGGGCGCAGCAGGTGAATCGCGAGATTGCCAGGTATGTGGATGTGATGATCGGGAACGAGGAAGATTTCACTGCGTGTTTGGGCTTTGAGGTGGAAGGGGTGGATGAACACATTTCCAGCATCGATGTGACGGCGTTCAAGCACATGATTTTGAAGGCGGTGAAAGAGTTTCCGAACTTCAAGGTCACGGCCACGACGTTGCGCGCGGTGAAGACGGCGACGCGGAATGATTGGGGGGCGATCTGCTGGGCGGCGGGGAAATTCTATGAGGCCACGCAGCGGCCGGATCTGGAGATTTTGGATCGGGTCGGCGGCGGGGATAGTTTTGCGTCGGGGTTGATCTATGGATTCCTGACGTTCAACGATCCGCAACTGGCGGTGGAATACGGCGCCGCACATGGCGCGCTGGCGATGACGACGCCCGGCGATACTTCCATGGCGTCGCTGAAGGAAGTGGAGGCGTTGGTGAAAGGCGGCAGCGCACGGGTGCAACGGTAGTTGCGATTTCGCAGCGGAATTTGCAGCGCGAATGGGAAGTTCAGTCAGGCCTGCGACCAGATCCGGCGCAGGATGTCGCGGCTGTAGGCGAGGTAATGGTGGTCGGGAGTGAACACCTCTAGGGTGATGGTGCCATCGTAACCTGACCGCTTGAGAGTGCGCAGGTGGTGGGGAATATCAACGGTGCCGGTGCCGAGCGGGGCGTGGAGGTCGTAAGCGCCGCCCTTGTTGTCGTGGAGATGAACATGCCGCAGGCGGGAGCCGTAGGCGGTGATGAGTTCATCCGCGGAATTGTAATCGAGGAGGAGATTGGAATGGCCGATGTCGAGATGAAAGCCGAGGTCCGGGAGGGCTTCGAGCAGCGGCGCGAGCTGGGCGACGGTGTTGAACTTGCCGGGCAGGTTCTCGATCATCAAACCGATGTTGTGGTCGTGGGCCGCCACGGTCAGTTCACGCAGGCTTTGCAGGTTGCGCTCGATGACGAAGGGGCGGTCGTGCATCGGGACATTGTGGTCCGGGTGAAGGTTCATCCACCGGGCACCCACCTTCGCGAATACTCCCAGGCAAGCGATCAGCTCGCCCACGGCGGCGCGGCGGATGGATTCAAACGGATTGGCGAGCGGCAGATAGTAAGCGGTATGGCCGACCACGGGCAGGTGATGCTTTTCCAGGGCGGCGCGAAGGACGGCCGGATCGACCTGCCAGGCGGCGGCCTTCGGCGGTTCGAGGGTGAGGTCAACAAATTCCAACCCGAGCCCCGCGATCCACTCGATTTCCGCGAGGATATCGCGGGCGGGATGGTTCATGGTGCCGATGAGCATGGAAAATGGGTTGCGAGTGGGTGGGGCTTATACTTCAAGATATTCGCCCTCCTGCTGCAGGGAGGCGAACCAGGCGCGGCTGTCGAGCAACTTCACACGGCGGAGGTGCTCACGTTCGGATATTTTTTCCGGCTTGGGCAGGCCGAGTTGTTTCCTGAGTTTGTCGGGAAATTCACGCGCACGATTGGGGGCGAGCCAGGAAAAAACCGTCAGCGCCGCATGCAACAGCGGCGTGTCCGGTCCGAGGCGCTCCAGCAGATGGTCCCAATCCAGGTAAACGCCGGCGGCATAAAGCAGATTGAAGATGTCGGTCCAATCGAAATGATCACGTTGGAGGATGTAGAGCTTGCACCACAGCAGTTCCTCCGGGGGGATGACCTGCATGGACTCTTCACGGATCTGCACGGGTTGGCCGCGTTCGAACCAGATTTCATCGACCTCGGCGCGGCGATTGGCCATGGACCAGATGATGTCCACAATGATGCCTTCCCGCGTGCTGCGATATATCCAGCCCGGGTCGTAGGGGCGTTGGTCGAAGTAATCGACAAAGCCGGCGTTGCTGAGGGCGGCGATCATCGGGTCGCGGTCGCGGGGCAGAATGTAGAAATCGATGTCCTTGGTATTTCGCCAACGACCGGTGTAGATGGCCAGCCCAAAACCGCCACCGAGCATGAAGCGCAATCCGGCGTTGCGGGCGGCTTCGATGGCAGCGCGGTAATTCGCCCATTGACCGGCCGGGACAATGTCCGGCCAGGGGACGGGCTTGTGCAGACGGGGCACGGATTGGCCTGTTTGGATTTGGGAGCGGGTTCTCGTTTCGGTGGACCGCGCTTCCGGAAGGGCATCGGGAGTTGCCCGCCGCCGTTTGGTGCGGGCGGGTTCTTTTATGCGATCTCGTGACTTGTTTATGTCAGCCATTGATAATTTCGCCTCCGTTCGGATGCAGGACCTGGCCGGTCATGTAGGAAGAATCGTTGGAAGCCAGAAAGACGTAACAAGGGGCAACCTCCATCGGTTCGCCGGCCCGTCCCAGCGGCACGTTAGAGCCAAACCGCTCCACCTTGGAGGGCTTGAAGGTGGAGGGGATGAGCGGTGTCCAGATGGGACCCGGTGCCACGGCGTTCACGCGAATCTGCCGCGAGGCCAGCGCCTTGGAAAGCGAGCGGGTGAAGGCGACGATCGCGCCCTTGGTGGCCGAGTAATCCAGCAGGTGCTCGCTGCCGCGGTAGGCGGTCACCGAGGTGGTGTTGATGATGACGGAACCTTCCTTCAGGCGTTTCAGCGCCGCCTGGGTGAGAAAAAATTGCGAGAAGATATTGGTGCGGAAGGTGCGTTCGAGTTGCTTGCTCGTGATATGTTCGAGGGATTCCTGCGGATGTTGTTCCGCGGCGTTGTTGACCAGAACGTCGAGCCGGCCGAAACGTTTGATGACCTCCTGGATGAGCTTCTGGCAGACTTTTTCATTGCCCACGTCCCCGGCGAAGGTGAAACATCGGCGGCGTTCCTGCTCCACCTGCCGGCAGGTTTCATCGGCGTCGTCATGCTCATTCAAATACGAGATCAGCACATCCGCGCCTTCCTTCGCGAAGAGCACCGCCACGGAACGCCCAATGCCGCTGTCGCCACCCGTGATCAAGGCCACCTTGCCGAACAGCTTGCCGCTGCCGACATACATGGGCGGCTCAAACCGCGGGCGCGGGGACATTTGCGATTCCTTGCCCGGCTGCCGGGACTGGTGCTGCGGCGGGCGGGTTTTAGATTTTGCTTTAGGCATAGCGATTGGCCAAGTCAGAAGGTGCAGTCATGTCCCCACCGAAGCGCTCAAACGCGCGCCACGGTTCGGCTCCGCCAATCCGCGCCTCGTCTGCTAAACGCGGTCATGAGCGCCAACCACTCCCTTTTCGCTGGCGCAATGGGCGCAGCAGAAAAAGGTGCCGCCCGCTTCGACGCCGTGACCAATGATCTTGCAGCCGCAATGGTCACAGTCAGGGGCCAGGGCATGAATGGCACATTCAAAACAGTCAAAATAGTGGGAAATACCGTTGACAATAATCTCCAGATTTTTGTCGTAGTCGTTTCCGCAAACCTCGCATCGGTTCATAATAATAGTGATCCAGCAATGCAGCCAACCTACGCTCCAGCCGGTAACTTGCATGAGGGGAGCAGACCTTATTTCAGGTCGAAAATCACCCGAGTGCGAATGGAATCCACACCTGCCGTCGCGAAGACTCCCGCCATCACATCCGCGGAGGAGAACTTCGGTTGCTCAGGTTTCCTCGTCTCTTCTCGCCGCCTCCTTGGAGGCCTGGAGCATCTGGTCATGTTCCGCATCGTCCAGCCCTTCCTGAACAATTTTCTCGATCTTAGTTTGGTCGTCCGGGGCGGACATCTTGACGGCTTCAGTGCCGGAAGAGCCGGGCACCGGATCCCAACGTTCGGACTCGGGCACGGAATCGAGGTCGGCTTCCGCGGGCGGGTCCTCTTCCTCCGTCGTCAACTCGCGCCGGGCTTGTTCCAAATCCGAATCGAGAACCTCATGCGGGCCGCGCCCGTTGATGATCGCCAATTCCCGCGCCCGGGCCAGCACCATCTCCATGGTGACCGTTCCCACCCCCTGCGAATTCTCGCTGATTCTGCCTTCCTCAATTGGATCTTGTTTCATGTCACAAATTAAACCTGGAAAGATAAATGGCAACCACTTCACCCCAACACCATGTGCCGGCAAAACACCAACCAACCCGTCGGATCTGCCGTCGTTGGCAATGCCCCGGTTTACGGTCTCGGGGAGGAGGTCCCGCGAAACAAGGGAATCACCGGTATCGGGAAGGACCCGCTGGTGGAATTACCCGGCAGGGCCGGCGAGGCGCGGTTGGGCGCAATGGTCTCAAAACCTGCGGAACCGCCTGAGCTGGCTCCCGTTTGATATGGATTACCGGCGGCGCCACCATAATAACCCTGATCATAGGTGCTGCAGCCGACCATGCCCCATCCTATGATCGCAATTAGCAGCCAAATCTTCATTGCCGGTCTCCCAAACTTTTTTTCTTCTCAACACAACCTCGGTGCCACGGGGCCAGAGACAATGGGGTTAAGACCCCGGTTGGCCTGGTGGACGGTTGCGTCTTTCGGTTTGATGGGGAGTGAACGGCGACCATTCGTTCAAGCAGCGGATCCCGTCGGTGGCGAAATGTTTGATCCGACGGCCCTTGATCGGCGCGCGTTTTTGTTCGACAGGAGGCGTTCCAGCTTCAAGATTAGGGGTGCATGGATAAACGAACACTGACGTTGGGCCATTCGCCGGATCCGGATGATGCCTTTATGTTTTATGGTCTGGCCAAGGAACTTGTGCCAAGCCAAGGCTACCACTTTCAGCACATCTTGCAGGACATCCAGACGCTGAACGAACGCGCCACGCGCGGTGAGCTGGATATCTCCGCCATCAGCATCCATGCCTATGCCCACGTCAGCGGCCAATACGCGTTGCTGCCCAGCGGCGCAAGCATGGGCGATGGCTATGGACCAATGCTCGTTGCCAGGCAAAAGTTCACGCGGGAGGAGGTCGCCCGGAAACGCATCGCCGTGCCGGGTACGATGACGAGCGCCTTCCTCGCCTTGCAACTCTGGCTGGGGAAACCGGCGAAAGAGTTTGATTACGTGGTCGTGCCTTTCGACCAAATTTGTCCAGCCGTGCGCTCGGGCGCGGCGGAGGTCGGGCTCAACATCCATGAAGCCCAGCTCACCTATCAGAATGCGGGGTTGGTGGGGTGCGAGGATTTAGGCGTCTGGTGGGGGCGGGAAAATGGGGGCTTGCCGCTGCCATTAGGGGGCAACGTCATTCACAAGCGGTTTGAGCCCGCGGTGCGCAAAACCATCTCGAACATACTTACCACCAGCATCCAGTATAGCCTGGACCACCGTCCGGAGGCGGTGCAGCACGCGCTGCAATATGCGCGCGACATGGGCCGCGACCTGGCGGACAAGTTTGTGGGCATGTACGTGAACCATTGGACGCTGGACTATGGCGACAAAGGCCGCGAATCAATCCGGCGGTTCCTGGGACAAGCTTTTGAGAAGGGGTTGTTGCCGCACCGGCAGGAATTGGAATTCGTGGTGTAGATCCGCTGGCGCGACGCGGGGGATCAGGCCGGGCTTGGCGGTTGAAGCGGGCAGGTCCATGAACCTCTAAAG
>JAQGOT010000204.1 GCA_028293465.1 Pedosphaera sp.
GCGACCGCAACCTGGTCTGCTCCTGCGCCGGGATGGAAGCGTATTCGTAATCGATTAACTGATGCTTCGGTATCCGCTTTTTAGCGATCCATCGAATCCAACACCGCGCGCACACCGGCGACCAACGCCGCCACGCGGGTGATAAGTTGAAAATCCGAAGGCGCTTCCATCGTGTAGGAAAGCTGGGTTTTGTGAGTTAAAAGATAAAACGCCTCGGGCCATTCCGGTCTCGAGCGGGGGGCGAGGCTCGGGCGGATGATGCCGTTGGAGGCCTCGCGGCCCTCGATCAGGAGAGACATATCAATGGGGCAAACCTCCTCCACCCGGCTCACGATATCCGTGGCAAAGGAGCGCTTGCCCTCCGGGTTCAACTCATAGACGTAAAAGCCGTGCGCCTCCCAATCTTCATGCAAACAAAGTGAGACGTCGAAGCCCGGCTGCTTTTCAAGCCAGGCGATATGCGCCCGGACTTCCTCAGCCTTTGGTTGATGGTATTCGCGGTTGAGATCGATCCCTTGCGCGTTTTCCCGTCGGTTGTGCGGAAATCCTGTGGGGTTCAGGCAGGGACAAAGCCAGATGTCCGCGTGCATGGGCCAGCGGTTCTCCTGCAGGAGCTGGAGCACCGCCAGGGGGCCCGCCGGTTCATCGCCGTGAATGCCGGTGGAAATGTAAACGCGGCTGGCTGGACTCGCCGCTTTTCGAGTCAGCCCGAGCAGCTTGAACGAGTCGGTCTTGAGGAACGCTTCGGATTTCCATCCATGGTCTTCCGCTGCCGTTTCCAGCTCAGCGATGACTCGCTTGATATCAATGCCCTCGCCGAAATACTTTCCAATGTTTTTGCCCAAACGCTGCATGTCAGATGGTCGAACCGAAGGCGGCTCGCCTGCGATTCATTGCACCATGAGATAAATGAAACCGGGAGAATTCGCAATAGCGATGGAAAAGATAATTGGGCGGAGGATATCGTCCTGGCTTCGCACCTGGATCACGTTGCGACCGGTTCGGCATCCCCACAACGGCACCCGTTGGACGATTGGGTGGGTTCATCCTGATCGGCAAAATCATGGTTGTCCCAGCTCGGGTCGAGGCCCAGATCCTTGAGCATCTGGAGATCTTTCTCCACGGGTTGATTGAGCGTGGTCAGGTAGTTGCCCACCATCAGTGCACTCGCTCCGGCCGTGAAGACCATGCTCTGCATGTCACGCAGATTCACCGTTCGGCCGCCGGCGATCATGATCTCCTTTTTAGGAAGGATGAAGCGGAAGCAGGCGATTGTCTTCAAAATTTCCATGGGCGGCAGCGGCGGCGTTTTCTCGAACGGTGTGCCGGGGATGGGATTGAGAATGTTGATCGGAACGACGTTCGCCCCAACTTCCTTGAGGGAAAAGGCGAGGTCACAACGGTCTTCGCGGGTCTCTCCCATCCCGATGATGCCGCCGGAACAAATCTTGATGCCGGCCTTTTTCAAATAACCGATCGTTTCGATGCGATCCTCGTAGCTGTGGGTGCTACATTGGCTCGGGAAAAAGCGTCGGGACGTTTCGAGGTTGTGCCCATAGCATTCCAGTCCTGCCTCTTTCAATCGCTCGGCCACCTTTTGGCTTTTGATGATCCCAAGGGAGGCATCCGGACGCGTCTTGCCGCTGCTCGCGAGCTCGCGGATGCGGTCGCACACTTCATCGAGCATCGGCCCTTCGTTCAGGCCCTTCCACGCGGCCACCAGACCCACGGCGGTGACGCCGTGCTTCTTCGCTTCCGTGGCGGCTTCAAGCACCGGTTCGGGATCAACGAAACCGTAACGCGGTGAACCCGTTTGATGGAAGGAAGACTGTGCGCAGAAACTACAGTTCTCGGAGCAGGCGCCGGCCTTGGCATTGACAATGGAGCAAAGGTGAATCTTGTTGCCTTTGAACTTTTCGCGGATGCGATTGGCCCAGGCCATCAGGTCGAAGATGTCCGCCGTGCTCTCAAGGTTGAAGAGCCCCAACGCTTCATCGCGCGTGATGCTTCCGCCACCTAAAACTCTTTCCCCTAGTTCGGCGAGTTGGGCGCGGACATTTGCGTCAATCGTTTGTCTGCTCATGGTTGACAGCATACGAATTGCCCCCATCAAAGCAAGCTGAACCGGAGGCCCGTCTCAGCCGTGTTACTGGAACCGGGGCATGCTCGCGGGTGAAAGCGAGGCCTGCCGGAAAACAAGGTTCACCTCCCTCGATGGCGATGGAGCGTCCGCCCTCTAACGAACCAGGACCAAGCCAAGCACATTTTCCCTCGGCACTGGACCATATGACCGGCTGTCGATGCTTTGGGGACGATTATCACCCAACACGAAATAGTGGTCCTTTCCGCAGGTGATTAATTGCTCCTTGGCTTGGGAATAGGTGTAGGTGTGGGTATTCGGATTGAGGTAAGGTTCCGCGAGCTCCTTGCCGTTCACAAACACCTTGCCGTCTTTGAGCAGGACCGCATCTCCTGCGGTCGCAATGACGCGCTTGACTGAAAATCCATGGTCGGCTGGATCCTTGATCACGACCACATCGGAATGCTGCGGCTCCTTCTTGTGAAACGCCCAGCGGTTGAGGACGTAATGGGCATGCTCCTGCAACGTCGGCACCATGCTGACGCCCACGACTTCAACCGTCTCCAGAAAAAAGCGGCTGATCGTGAAGTAGCAAACTCCGCTCAGCGCCAGGACCAGGACCAAGGTGCCAAAATGTTGGACTAACCGGATCAGATTGAACCGCGACCGTTTCACCCTCGAGGGCACACAGCGGGTCGCTTGAGGCGCCACCTCGGGTATCGGAACCATTCTCAGGTTCATGCTCGGCTTTCCGTCTGTCAGGTTCTGAATCATCACAGAATAAATAGAACTCTTTACTCTCCACAAACAAAGACGAACGATTACGGAGCGTTCTCGGGTCCACTACGGATGCCACAGCGAAAAGCTGTGGTGGCGTTTACCGATATCCCTGCTGGCTGCCTACTTAGGGATCTCCCGAACTACTTCGTCGGGCTGCTTGTCCTCGCGTAAACCCAGGAAGACCGGCTGCCGCAGGTGTCCATCCCGGGTCCATTCCGAAAAGCGAACTTCGCATACCAGCCTTGGATCAAGCCACGTGCAACGCTTCATCTGCGCTGCGGTCGGCCCCAGGCTCCCCTGCTCTGTTCGCGGCGTCGGCAGGTTGGCAAAAGGAGAACCGCGACGCACCAAGGGCTGAAAGCGATTGTAAAGCGATTCCAGCAACTCCCGGTTAAAACCCGTCCCGACTTTGGAGGCAAATAGCAATTTATCGCCCTCATAATACCCGACGAGAATCGCCCCAAAGTGCGTTCGCGTTCCGTGGGGTGGTGTATAGCCGCCGATAACAAACTCTTGCTGGTTGCTCCATTTGTACTTCACCCAGGCACCGCTACGTCGCCCCGCTTCGTAATGCGAGTCTCGCCGCTTGGCAACTAATCCCTCCAACCCGCGCGCTTTCATCTCCTTGACCACCCGCGCCGACGAGTCTGCCTCGATGCTCGCAGAAAACCGGATGCTCTCAGGGGGCGAAGCAAGCAACGACTTTAACATCTCTTTCCTCCTCACCAGCGGCAAACCCGTCAGGTCCCGTCCTTCCAGATTCACCAAATCGAAGGCATAATAAAGGATGACCGGTTTGACGCGGCCCGCCATGTTGTAGGCTTGCAGCAACTGGAAGGAGGAGCGGCCCTGGGCGTCAACGGCCACGATCTCTCCGTCCAATACCGCCTCCCGGCAGGGCAGCTTCGCCAACGCCTCGGCCACCTCAGGATATTTCGCACCCAACTCCTTCGCGTTGCGCGACATCAGTGCCAGTTTGCTGCCCGATTTGATGGCGAGCGCGCGAACGCCATCAAATTTGATTTCGTAAACCCAATCCTTCCCTTTGGGGAGTTCCCTGACGAGTTCGCATTTCATCGGGGGGATAAAACGAGGCTGGGCCTTGGGCAGCCCTCGCGTCTCCGAAGGCAGTTCTGGTTTGAGCGCCGGCTTGCTTGGCGCAGCCACCGACCGCAAGGTTTGGGTCGAACGTTTTCCTTTCCGACCCGGGTTCTCCGCCGCGGCGATTTCATCGAGTGACCGGTGAGTCAGCACCGACTCATCCTCAGCTCGGGCCGAAATGGGTGGCGAATTGCGACCGCTCTTGAGCAACAGCCATTGCGTTTTCTCGTCCTTGCCCGACGCACGCATTCTTACCAAAGTCCAATCGCCCTTCAGTTTCTCTCCCGCCAAGGTTAATTGAATTTTTCCCGCCTTTAACGCCTCCAGTGGTTCAGCATCGCGAACTTGGTAAACCCCGCGGTCCCACACCATGACTGTCCCGGCCCCGTAATTTCCGGCGGCGATATTACCTTCGAAGTCAGCATAATCGAGCGGATGATCCTCGACCTGCACCGCTAATCGTCCCTCTCCTTTGCGCATCGGAAATCCTCGCGGAACGGCCCAGGATTTCAACACCCCTTC
>JAQGOT010000238.1 GCA_028293465.1 Pedosphaera sp.
TCCTGAACCAGCAAACGCACAATCGTCGCTTCGGCGATCGATTCACCGAGTTGGGGCATGATGATGGGAATCTGTGGCATAAGTTAAAGTCGCAGCAAGTTGCGGGCAGCCGAGGCAATGCTATCGGCCGTGGGTCGATGCGCCGCCCAAAGGTTGGGATGATACGGCACGGGTGTATCCTTCGCGTTCAGCCGTTGCGGCGGGGCATCCAGCAGGTCAAAACCCTCCGTGCTGACCCGCGCCAAAACTTCTGCGGTGACGCCGCCCCATGGCCAGGCTTCGCCCACGCACAGCAACCGGCCCGTGCGCGCCACCGACGCCATGATGGTGTCCGTATCCATCGGCCGCACCGAGCGGAGATCCACCACTTCAACCTCCGTCCCTTCCGCCGCCAGATCCTCGGCGGCTTTCAACGCCTCATGCACCATCGCGCTGTAAGTCACGATCGTCATGTCCCGGCCCGGCCGCGCGATCCGCGCCTTGCCGGTCGGCAACGCTTCCGTCGGCAACCCTTCCGCCTTCAAATGATAGTAAAGAAATTTGTGCTCGAAGAAGATGACCGGGTCATCAATCGCCACTGCTTCCAGCAGCATGCTGTAAGCATCCTCCACCGTCGCCGGCGTCATCACCACCAAGCCGGGGTAATGCGCGTAAATCGCCTCCAGACTCTGGCTGTGGAACGGCCCGCCACCGGAAGTCCCGCCGCCCGGCAACCGGATCGTGATTGGACAAGGCACATTCGTTCGCCAAAAAAGGGATGCCGCCTGGTTCACGATCTGGTTGAAACCGACCGTGGAAAAATCCGCGAACTGTATCTCGATAATCGGCCGCAATCCCTCGATCGCCGCTCCCACCGCCGCGCCGATCATGGCATCCTCGCTGATGGGCGCATCCAGCACCCGCCCGGGAAACTCCGCCGCCAGGTTCTTCGTCGCCTTGAACGCGCCGCCAAACGAACCGATGTCCTGTCCATAGATGAACACCCGCGAGTCGTCCGCCAAAGCTTTGGCCTGGGCTTCCCGAATCGCTTCCAAATACGTAATGCTCATTTAGCTGGCTGATTTAAATTTGTCCGGTGGCCGATGCCTGGCTGCCCGCGTCGCTGTAACCCTCGCCGAGATGCTTCGACGCCAGCGCGCGCCAGTTCTCCTTATACGGATCCGGCGCCGGTTCGCGTTGAACAATCGCGACCGCTTCCTCCACTTTCTGCACCGCTTCGTTGCGCCAAGCTTCCACCGTTTTGGCATCCGCCCACTGCTCGTTCAGAATCTGCTCCTCCGCCAACTTGAGGCAATCCCGCCCGTGCGGAGCCGCCTTCAACTCGGCATCCACATAATGAGAATCATCATGTTCGCCGTGACCGCAAAGCCGCAGCAACCGCGCCACCACGAGTTGCGGCCCCTGCCCGCTCCGCGCCTGCTCCACCGCTCCCTGCAAAGTGTTTAGACAAGCCCCCAGTTCATTCCCCTCCACCGACCAGCCTCTCACCCCGTAACCAATCGCCTTGTCCACCAGATCCCGGCAGGCAAACTGGCTCGACGTCGGCGTCGAATACGCATATTCATTGTTGGCAATCACCAAGATCAACGGCAACCGCTCCACCGCCGCCTGGTTCAGCGCCTCGTGAAACGCCCCCGTCGAAGTCCCGCCATCCCCCAGGCAGGTCGCCCCCACCGTTCCCTTGATTCCTTTGAACCGATGCGCCATCAACGCCCCGTTCACCACCGAAATCATCGCGCCCAAATGGCTGATCATCGGGAAAAGTCCTTCCAACGGCCGCCCCCGATGCACATTCCCATCCCGCGACCGCATCGGCCCCAACGGCGAACCGAAACAAGTCCGGACCGCATCCAGCACTGTCTCGCCAAAGGCCAACCGCCCCGCGCTATCCCGGATCAAGGGCGCAAAAATGTCTCCTTTTTTCAAGGCCAGTCCCACTGCCACGCTCAAAGCCTCCTGCCCCCGGCTCAGGAAGACTCCGCCGTGGATTTTCCCGCCCCGATAAAGGCTGGCCAGCTTGTCATCCAGTATGCGCGCCAGCAACATACCCCGATAAGCTTGCAGGTATGTGTCGCGAAAAGAGGAGGACTCGCCAACTGTCCCGCGAGAGACAACAGTGTGAACCATGTGGGTATATTTAGGCTTTTTTGCCACCGGCATGCAATATTTCTTTAGCCCCCTTGGGCAGGATAAACCAACCTTATCCCCGCCATTAAACCCGGCTGCGAAGAAGCCGAGATAACACACCCGCCCCTTCCCATCAGGCGCGGGGATCCGTGACGCAGAAACTCCGACCCGTCCCGGAGATGCCGCAGTCAATCGCCCACCTCGACCGTCCCCAACTCCGCATTCCGCATTTCCCCGGTGGCCGTGCGCCAGCACCTTGGATTAACTTGGATTTGCCTAGATTCCTCCATTGGCCGTGCGCAAGCACCTTGGATTCGTCCACGCACCCCGGACCACCCGCGACCCATCATCATTATTGTAGCAGTCGAGGTGACGAGACTCTGACTCCTTGCCCGCCACCAACCCCAACCCCACGAGGACCGGCGACACCACCCCTTCCCCAATTTGATAATCTTCCATCTGAAAATCTGAAAATCCCCTCACGACTAACTTGGATTAACTTGGATTTGCCTGGATTCCCCAAATTGGCCGTGCGCAAGCACCTTGGATTTGCCTGGAAACGGGTCGCAACTCCAGCCCCTCCACCGCTCTCCCCTCCCAATTTGATAATCTTCAAATCTGAAAATTTGATAATCATCCTCGGATTAACTTGGATTAGCTTGGATTTACCTGGATTCCCCCATTGGCCGTGTGCTAACACCCGTGCGCAAGCACCCTGGATTCAGGACCGCAGCGCGCGCCCTCGCTCAGGCTCCGCTATTCAAACTTCGTCCCTTGAAATTTGAAACTTGCAAGATGTCAAAGAACCACCGACCCGCCCGCCACTCCGGCCGCTTCCCAAGCTCCGGACGGAGCGGCATGTCTATAGAACCCACGGCCCCCACCAGCCCATCACTCTGCCGACCCCGTCGGCGCGAGCCAAGCAAGCATCTCCCCCGTGCCGCGCTGAAAAGCCAACCCGCCGCCCCTGAACGCCCCCTGCGCCTCCCCCCTTGAGATTTGATGGCCGTGTGCTAACACATTGGGTTTTCTTTGGGCCTTGGGCCTTGGGCATTGGGCCTTGGGCATTAAGGCCTCGTGCGGGAATAAGCTGATACAAGATGCGCCGGCATCCGGGTGCCAGCCAAGGCGCGACGAGGGAGCATATCCAAAGGGGATCTGTGACCGAGGAGCAACGCCGGCTGGCACCCGGAGGACCAGCAGATTGGGTCAGGTTATTTCTGTACGCGGCCTTAGCCGGAACCATGCCGTAGTATTTCATTTCCAGCATTGTTTTACCCGCTGAAGGCAGGTCGATTTTCTACTGCATTGCAGTTGGGAAAGGGGCTGAGGATTTTCCCCCAAAGCCGCCGCCACCAATCCCGTTCGCGCGGCGGCACCGCCAGTTTGATCGTC
>JAQGOT010000243.1 GCA_028293465.1 Pedosphaera sp.
GCGATAATCAGCAGCCAGCTCCTTCCTGAAACTCCGGTCCGCGGAAGCCCACAACGCGAAATGGCCGAGGTTGATGAACGGGTAATATTGATAATGCCCGGTCTCCTCTTTGCCCATCCAGGATTCCGCCTGGATCATTTTCGCATAGCGCTTCGCATCGTCCAGGTAATGTCGGTTGCGGGTCGCATGGTACAGTTCCGCTGCGCCCCATTCCATGTCATCGGCCCAGGTGGTTTCGGCGTAACGATACGGCGCGCTGTATGAGTTCCCTTGCTGCACCCCTTCTTTGGCGAGCCCGAGTTTATACACCTCGATGCCTGCCTGGAGGCAGCGTTCGGCGAAGGGCGCTTGGCGGGGATCGTCCTTCCAGATTTGGTAGGCCAGCGCCATGGCGGCGGCGTAGCGTCCGGCCAGATTGGCAATGCCGGTGGATTCACTGCGATATTGCTTCAACCCTTGCGGTTTGCCGTTGGCAAAATAAACGACGCGGTAACTCCCGATGCCCCAGCCGTAATTGGCCGTGTCATTCTGCGGCAGATGAAACCCGGTGTGGTCGCGGTCATCGGCCACCTGGTGGAAAAGCTGGTCGGGCGCGGGGTGCAGCTTGAGCATCCATTCCAAACCCCAGCGCGCTTCGTCGAGCACATCGGGGATGCCGTTGGTTCCCGGTTGGCCCAGCGCGTTGAAGCCGTCCCGAAAGCAGCCCGGTTCCAGCTTGTAGGCCATGAGCATCTGGGCCGTGGCGTTGCCCGAGGTGAGCAAGTATTTCAGCAGATCACCCGCGTCATGCCAGCCGCCGCGGGCATCGAGATAGGTGCCGTTGGTCATGGGGCCGTACGCCGTGCGGCCATCATATTGGTGGCACACGGTGTCGAGGAACGGATTGTAACCGCAACGCTGCTGGCGCATGAATTCGAGGAGTTGATCCGGCATCGCGCGGTAGATGTCCACGGCGATGGTGAAGGGCAGCGAGCGATCCTTGGCCATCGTCAAGACGTAACGTCCGGGCCGGTTGAACGCGGTGAAGTCCAGCTCGGCATGGTTGGTGAACGAGCCCCACTGTGCTTCGGCCAGCACCATCGGCCTGCCTTCAAAAACCACTTTCTTGGTGTCTTCCTCCACGATGGCAAAAGTCTCCGGGATCGCGTTCGTGGAGAAGGCCATGGCCGATTTCACATCCGCGGGACGATACCCGGCTTGGTTGGCGCGGAGAAAAACCTCGGCTTGGGCCGCCACTCCGGTCAGGAAACCGCAGACCAGCAGCATCGGGATGACCAGACGAAAACGGCGCGCTGGCCTGGTCAGCCTCCGTGACATCCAGATGGAAATATCATGGCTCATGGCAAAGTCATTTGGACTGCAACAGATCATCGATACGGACAAACCGGTAACCTTGACCAGACAAATCATCCAGCATTTTGCCGAGATAACCGTGCATCTTGTCCGTCCGCGCCGGGCCGGTGCCGATGTGAAGCAGCAACAAAAAGCCATTCAAGCCATTGGGGTCTTCATGGGCTTTTTTCAGGATGCTGTCCAGGATGGCTTGGGAGGAGATAAAGTTCTTCGCGCCGTCTTCCAGGTAATCGGCATTGGAACGGGTTCCGGGGGTGTAATTCACCAGCGTCAACCCCGCCTGCGCGCTCCAATTCACGATTTCCTGGTTGTACCACTCATAAGCCGGGAGCCAATATTGGATCTGGCCACGTTGAATGCCGAACCGCTGGATTTTCTGGAGATTGCTTTCCAGATCGCTCGTGAATTGCTGGCGGGTTACCAAGGTTTTCTTCGGCCCTTCCCACGGACAATAAAGCAGATGCTTGTCCGAATGCGGCCCGAGGTAATGGCCTTCCCGGATGATGTGGCGGATCAACGGCTCAAATTCAGGATTGGCGAGAAAATCGCCGGTCAGAAAAAAAGAAGCCTTCGCCTGGTGCCTGGCAAGTTCATCAAGGATCACCGTCCCGCCATCGGCAAATGCGTGCCCGGTGAATTCCAGGGCGATTTTCTTCTCGTCCTTCGGCCCGCGGATGATTCCCCCCTCCGCAAATTCCCCGAGCCGTTTCTTCGACGCTCCCGCAGCATTGTTGGTCACCTGGTTCAAGGCCAACAAAGCCCATTCGGCAACGGGCCGGTCCGGGTCGTGCGTCTTGGCCATGATCAGCGGAAGCGCCTCCGTCGCCGCCGGCTTCACTTGGCCCAATCCCATGAGGGCGGAGATCTTGATCAAGCGGTTGGTGCTTGCCAAGGCGTTCGTGAACGCGGGAACCGCCGGTGTACCAAGCGCCACCAGGCATTTGGCGGCGGCGTAACAGGTCCGCTCGTTTTCCATCAGCCGCGACAAATTCCGCAACGCCGGCCGCGCTGCCGGTCCCAGGACTTGGAATGCTTCCACCGCCTGGTCCGACCGATCCGACCGGATTGGAAAACGGTATTTGATCCAGGACTGCTTCCTCAACCAATCATTCAAAGCCAGGCTCATGTTTGGTGGATCATTGCGCACGAATTTCACCAGGTGGGGCAGGGCGGCGGGGCCCAACCGGCGGATGGCCTCCTCGGCGGCGCGTTGCTCCGGCGGGTTTTCGGAACTCCGCTTCAAATCATCGACCCAAAAACCCAATTGTTTCCCGCCATAAGCCGGCTCCCGATGGGTCATCAGCCAAAGCCCGCCCCCAATCACGAGCGTGGCCAAAAGCAGCCAAAGCCCGATCCAAGGCCGCGACGCCGACGGGTGGGCGGGCCCGCCTCCCGGGAACGTTCGATGGTCGCGTGCTTGCACAAAGAATTAAATCTCGTTTACCAGGCTCACCGTTTCCACCGCGCGTTGCTCATCCCGCACCTGGCGCAAACCTTGTTGCACGAGTCCCCAGATGACAAACCACGCCGCCGAACCCAGGACCAGCTCCTTCAGGAAAAACGGCGGGTGCCACGGCACGTTCCAAAACATGTGCAGGAACATCGCCAGCAACAGGACGCGATAGAACCGGGGATTGGCCAGCGTGGTGAAAGTAATCGGCTGATCCCCTTTCACCCGCCACAGAGCCGCGCCCACCATCGCGGTCCACGCCACATGCATGAGCGGGGAGAGGACGGCCCGCATGACGATGATTTGCATCATGGCCGAACCACCAAACCGGTCCCACATGTAAAGCGCATAACCGGCATTTTCAAATGCCGCAAAGCCAACCCCCACCGCTGCGCCGAAGAGCAGTCCATTCAGGGTAAATTTGTAGCGCGGCGTCCGCAGGATAAGAATCAGCGCCACCAATTTGCCAAGTTCCTCGACGATGCCGGCGCTGGATGCCCCCATCCAGTCAAACTTCGTAAGGTTGTACCCCAGCAGCGACACAAACAGCGAGACAATGCCCCCTAAAGAAACCAGCACCATCAAGCGATAAAGCGAAACATTCTTCGGCGTGTTCAGCTCAAAAAACAAAATCAAGGTGGCCACCGGCGTCGCGAACGCCCCCATCAAGATCAAGCCGGGAATCAAGTTGGCGTTGCGAAATTGCTGGTACGCGAAAACAAAACCAAAATAAATCAGGCCGAAGAAAAGCAGAAACCGCGCGAACAGCCACGGCTTGGGCCAGCCGGTTTGGACCTCGCTGATGGGCGGCGTGGTGCGCTCCGTTCCGACAATCAAATAGTCCTCCATCTCCGTGCCTGTCCGTTTTTGGAACGTCTGCGAGAACATCTCGCGCAGGCTGAATCCCTCCAGTTTCTCCGTCCCCGCCACATGATTCAGCGTATCGCTGATGTGATCGAGTAAATCCCTCGCCAGCGAGGAGTCTCCCTTTCGAGCGCCCTCCGGCAGTCGGAGCGGCTCAGACCGCGGCGAGATCCCCTCCTGCAATTCTCCGAGCACTTGCGCGGCAGTGCGCCATTGGGCCGCGTCCTTGGGGGTGATCATCACCGTATCGGACAGTGTGCCGGCGGCGATGAGCGTGGCGAGTTGGTCGAGCGAAATCGGCCCTCGCACCTCCATCCCGGCAAGATAATGCCAATCCTGGTTTTTGGTTTCGTTGCTCATACCGCTTGCGTCTGACATGGCCGCGCCGAAGACCGACCTTGAGAGTAATGAGCACGACAATTTCAGCGAGGAAAAAAGCGTCCACCACCGCTTTTCATGCCCTGAATACGCTCTGAGCCGTATTCGCAAAACCCCCGCCCCGGACCCATTCGAGAGTAATTCTTTACTTCCACCCCCCAAACCCCTCATCCATAGTTGAACCCGGAAACCAAATCGGGAACCGCAAAGACCATGTTCGGAGTCCTGTTAGACGAAGCAAAAAAGATCGCCCGAAACCCCAAGCGACTGGGGCAAGCCTTGCATTTGCGCCGCTGGCGTCAGTTGATCGGCATCCTCCGCTTCAACGCCCGCACTGGCAACCGCTGGAAAACCGCCCCGGACGCCAACCAATTCAAGCAACGCGCCTACACCTCTTACGAGGAATACGTCCGCCACCAGCAATCCAAGTTCGGCCATCTCGATCTCACCGAATACGACCGCACCTACCGCGAACAATTGCGCGAACGTCTCCGCAGCCTGACCTCGCTCCAGCCCGGCACCAGCGTTCTTTGCCTCGGCGCGCGCCAAGGCACTGAAGTGAAAGCCTTCCACGATCTCGGCTGCTTCGCCGTCGGACTCGACCTGAACCCGGGCAAGAACAACCAGTTCGTGCTCCCCGGCGACTTCCACCACGTGCAATTCCCATCCGCCTCCGTGGACGTCATTTTCACCAACTCCTTTGACCACACCTTCGACCCGCAAAAGCTCATCGGCGAAATCACCCGCCTCCTCAAGCCGGACGGCCTGCTGATCATCGAAGCCATCCAAGGCGAAGCCGAACAGAGTTCGCCGGATTACTACGCGAGCTTTTGGTGGCAGAAGATCGATGATCTCGTCGCCCTGCTCGCGCAGCAGAATTTCAAGGTGATCCATCGCGCTCCATTCGCGCAACCCTGGCCCGGCGAACAAATTTGTTTCCGACTCCAGCCCACCTCGCCCCGCCCCTAAGCGACCACCATCCGCCGCATGCCCTCATGCGGCGTTCGCCCCGTCCTCTCCCCGCCTCTGGGGTCCCCACCCAATTGCCCGCCGATGGGGACCGCGCAAGAATCACGCTCTTGTGGGTACCCATACGATCTTGCTGGCGGAGGACAGCGAAGATGAGGTCTTTTTCTTCAGCCGCGCTTTCCGAGGCATCACGGGGTCGTGTTCGCTGCAAGTCGTGAGCAACGGCGCGCGGGCCATCGATTACCTTTCCGGCACCGGCCCTTTTGCGAACCGCCGGGAATGTCCTCTGCCCAGCTTCATGCTCCTGGACATCAAGCTCCCGCTCCTGACTGGGCTGGAGGTGTTGCAATGGGTACGCAGTGATTCGACTTTGAAAGACCTGCCCGTCGCCATGTTCACGCACTGCAACCAGATGGCCGAGATCAACCGCGCCCAGGCCCTCGGTGCCGATGCCTACTTCGTCAAGCCCGCCCGTCAGCAGGAAATGGACGCCATGCTCAAAAGCATCACGCAATCATGGCTCAAATGCGGCGTGTTTCCCGAACTGCGGTGCTGACTTCCGCCCTAAACTCCTTCACGCCTTACGCGCGGTCTTCGTTTCGAGGACCCAACCCCGCGGTTGATCCCGCACCATCAACACGCTGGCCAGTCCTGGAATCGACGTTCGCGGCCATTTCAACAGCCGCAAGCAGCGGTTGATGTGGTCCAGTTCGAAACGCTCGGGATCGAAATGACCGCCGACCCATTCCAGCATCGATTCGTGATCCGGGTTGCGGGGATTCTTGATCGCCTTCAGGAAATCCTCGTA
>JAQGOT010000251.1 GCA_028293465.1 Pedosphaera sp.
ACCATGTTGCCCACGCGTCCCTGGAGGAATTCGGCAACGACACTCTTGATGATACCGGCCATGGCTACATCCCTCCTTTCCCCGCGAACGCGGAATTACGGGACACTTTGGCGCGAAACCGGCCTGATGGGGTCCGAATTCGTCCTTGGGTGCCTCCAGTGTGCCTCCAGTCTCCCTCCAGTGTGCCTCCAGTCTTGTGCAACTGTGGCACACTCGGGCAGGAAGGGGACAGTGGTCAGGGGTCAGTAGACAGTGAAAGGGGTGCTACCAGGACATCGTATCCGCTGGAGTTTCAAGACATCGTATCCAGGGCGGTTATTATTGAGGGTAAGATTGAGGAATGGTTAGGCAGCAAGACCAACCGCTTTGGCGGAGCGGCTTGGCGCGGAGCCAAAGCGGTTGGTCTGTAAATCGATCGTCCCGACGAGGAGATAATTGAACCACACCTGGACGGCGTTCGCGGACTCGATGCGGAGCCCTACTTCCCAGCCGGCGAGGGCGGTGGTAATGAAAGTGGACCGGCCGTTATATTTTACGACGCCGCGGGCGGACACTTTGCGAGGGAAGTAGCCGGGCCCGTAGTCGAGGCCGGCGAGCTTGGCCGGATAACACCTTGGCGATTTGGAGTAGAGTTCTGCCGGGCAGCGGCCGCGTAGGGTTTCATGCGGGCGCACTTCGTTGTACTCGCGGCGCCACAGATCCAAAGCGACCTGCTGCGCACGCGCGTCGACCTGAACCTTGGTCGCGACTTCGGCCACAATATCCTTATGCATGCGTTCGTGCGCTCCGTTGTCCTGCGGATGGCCCGGACGACTATGTTCCAACTCGATCCCCAAGGCGACCCAGCTCGCCGACAGCACACTCAAACCCAGCGGCGCGGCCACGGTGGCGAACGGCGTCCCGTTGTCGCTTTTAATCACCTTCGGCAATCCGTAGAGCTGGAAGAGCCGGTTAAACTCCTGGAGCATCGTTTGGGTTCGGCCATTCGCCGGGACGACCGCGGCCAGGATATATTTGCTGAAGGCGTCCCGCACGGTCAGCGGCTCGCAGCGGCACCCATCGCCCAGTCGCCACCACCCCTTGAAGTCGATGGTCCAAACATCGTTGGCGGCGCGCGGCACGACCGGCCCAAGCACGAGGGTCGCCGCCCGGCGCACGCGCCGCTTTCTTGGCTCCACCAACCCCGCCGCCTTCAGCACCCGATGGCAGCTCGAGATCCCGATCGGTTCACCCTGCGCCTTGCGGTACAGCTCGCTGATCTTTTTCGGACCCCAATGCGGGTATGCCACCTTCAATCGCACCACTTGGCACACGGTCGCCTCGCTTAGTTGTTGGGGCGAGCTCAGCGGCCGCCGACTGCGCTCCGCCAAGCGGTTGATTCCGCCCAACCGCGCGCGTTCGCGCCACTCCCGACCGGTCTTGCGCGTCACGTCATATTCCAGACATAACGCCGTCAAATTGGCGCCCGGCGCCAGCGCCTTCACGGCAAATTCTCGGCGAATATTTTGTTTCATTAGGACCTTCCACGGCATCCAGTATTCCTCACGGAAACCGGCTGCTTTTGCTATCGCACTGGATAGGATGTCCTGAAACTCACTGGATACGATGTCCTGAAATCGGACCGCCGAGCCAATGGGGCGTGATGTCCTTGGACTTCGCCTGCCCCGTGCACCGACACAGCCGCGGCTCAATGCGTGGGCATGCTGTTTTTTCATTCGCCTTGCGACGCTTCCCGCCGCCTCGCATAAGCCCTTTTTCGATGATGAACATCCATCCGAACCGGGACGCTTTCGTGAGCCTTGCCGCGCAGGGCAATGTCATTCCCGTCTACACGGATCTGATGGCGGATTTCGAGACGCCGGTTTCGGCCTACGCCAAGGTGAAGGAGGCAGGTCCCTCCTGCCTCCTCGAATCCGTCGAGGGCGGGGAAAATCTCTCGCGCTATAGCTTCATCGGCTGCCGTCCGCGCAAAATTTTTTCCTGCCGCCCGGACACGACCGAGATTCGCACGGCGAACGGCGAGGTGCGCAAGGTGCCGACGCCCGCCGACCCCCTGACGCTCATCGAGGAAGAGATGCGCGGCTTCAAGCCGGTCATCCTGCCGGGCCTGCCGCGCTTCACGGGCGGCGCCGTGGGTTTCATCAGTTACGAATATGTCACGCGCATCGAGCCGACCGTGCCCGCCGCGGCGAAGGATGAGTTGGGGACTCCCCTACTCTACTTCATGCTGCTCGATTCGCTGCTGATTTTTGACCGCGCGAAGCAGACGCTCCGGCTCTGCGTCAACGCTCATGTCCAGGCAGACCCGGGTGCCGCCTACGATTCCGCCGTGGCCGAATTGCGCGAACTCTTCGCCCTGCTTCGCCATCCACGGGCGCTGGCACCCGCGCCGCTGGTGGATCCGCCGAAAATCACCGTGCCCAGCGGAAACTTCACCCAGGCGCGCTTCGAGCAGGTCGTGGAGGAAGGCAAGGAATTCATCCGCTCGGGCGACATCATCCAATTTGTCCCATCGCAGCGCTTCACCCGTCCCTTTACCAAGTCGCCCTTGGATCTCTACCGGGCACTGCGCACCGTCAACCCGTCGCCTTACATGTTCATCCTCGAGGCAGCGGATTTCTCGATCGTGGGCGCCTCCCCTGAGGTGCACGTGCGCCTGACCGATGGCCTGGTTGAAATCCGGCCCATCGCCGGGACGCGCAAACGCGGGGCAACCCACGCCGAGGATCTTGCCCTCGAAAAGGAATTGTTGGCCGATGAGAAGGAACGCGCCGAACACTTGATGCTCGTGGATCTCGCCCGCAACGACATCGGCCGCGTCTGCCGTTACGGCAGCATCCGCGTGCCGGAGATGATGGTGGTGGAACGCTATTCCCACGTGATGCACATCGTCTCGCAGATCGAAGGGCAAATTGCGCCGGACAAGACAGCCTACGATTTGATGCGCGCGACATTTCCCGCAGGAACCGTATCGGGCGCACCAAAGATCCGCGCGATGCAGATCATTGCGCAATACGAACCTTCCCAACGTGGCTTCTACGCCGGCGCGCTGGGTTATGTGGGCTATGACGGGAACATGGACACCTGCATCATGCTGCGCACCGCCTTGCTGCAAGGCGGCCAGATTCACATTCAGGCGGGCGCGGGCATCGTCGCGGATTCCGTGCCGGCTTCAGAATATCAGGAAACGATCAGCAAAGCCTCAGCCCTGCTCAAGGCCGTGGCGATGGCCGAACAGTTCTAGGCCGCCATTGCCCTATTTAGCGGCGTTGGGCGCAAAACGTCGTTCACTCTCGGGACACGGCCTCTCCTGTCTTCACCCTCCTTTTCGAGGGCAGGACCCGTAGAGTGTGACCGGATTGTTACGGTTTTGGCGTAGTTGTGTCACCCCACTGCGCCACAATTGCGCGACCCAGATCGTTGGTTTTTGCAACCTACCTCTGACGCGGCGCGTAGCA
>JAQGOT010000252.1 GCA_028293465.1 Pedosphaera sp.
TATCCACGCGCGAACCGGCAAAGTTGCGAGACGGTTTGATTCCGCTGGGCGTCACCCTCATCAGTGCCGGGAGCCATACCGAACCAGGCGGTTACACGGGCGCGGGCAAGGAAAAGATTCATCACACCGAACGTGGTCGGATCGTGGAACTGACCTCGGGTGCCAGCGAATGGGCGCCGCAGGCAGACCGTGCCACGAATGCGACCGGACAATTTGATATCGCCGACGGGCGCTCGCCGGAAGAAGTCGCGGACTTGATTCGCCGGCTCGGCTATGAGCCGGTGTGGAAGGATTGGGACGCGGCGTTGACGGCGTAGAGTAATAATTTAACATGGTATGAAACTGCCAACCCTCCAAGGAATAATCCGCCGCCGGATTTTGGTGAATTACCGCGTTGCCCCGGCGGTAATCGAGCGCTTGTTGCCGTCCACGTTCCGGCCCAAGCTCCACGGTGAATTTGCACTTGCCGGCATCTGCTTGATCAGGTTGGAGCAAATCCGTCCGCAGGGGTTGCCGGTGTTCTTGGGAGCCAGCAGCGAAAATGCGGCCCATCGCATTGCCGTCCTCTGGGAGGATGAGCAAGGGAAGACGCGGGAAGGAGTTTATGTTCCGAGACGGGATACGAACTCACGGCTGAATTACCTGGCAGGTGGACGTTTGTTTCCCGGGGAACAGCACGCGGCTAAATTCCATGTCACGGAGGATGGTGCCGAGATCAACCTCCTCATGAAATCCGACGATGGAGAAGTTGCAGTGGAACTCCGCGGTGTGACCGCGGAGCATTTGCCGGACAATTCCGGCTTTCGGACGCTCGAGGAAGCTTCCGGGTTCTTTGAAGGGGGATCGCTCGGATACTCAGCAACCACCAAGGGCGCGCGACTGGATGGCATGAGGCTCAAGACAGCCACCTGGAAAGTCGCACCCTTGGACGTGAAGCAAGTGCATTCCAGCTATTTTGCCGATGAGAATAAATTTCCCAAGGGCAGTGTGAACTTTGATTGCGCCTTGCTGATGCGCGATATTGAGCACGAATGGCACAGTGCGCCGAATCTTTATGTTTAGCCAATCGTTCCTGATATCTTCCGCCAAGTTTTGGCCATGAACCACGGCTCCATTATTGCCAACGGCCAGCCGGTGGAAACCAGCCTGCCCTGCACGATCGAGGAATTTCTCGTGGTGCAAAAGCTCCTGCCGCGCAGTGTCGTGGTGGAGCACAACGGCGAAGCCGTGGCCCCGTCAGAATTTGCTGTACGCTCGTTGGCCCCTGGTGATCGACTTGAAATCGTCAGGATTGTTGCCGGGGGGTGAGATACTTCACCGGGCCTCCAAGGCCGGGATTTATGCCCCCGCTTCCGCCCGCTTTTTTCTTTCCGAATCGCGCATAAAAGCTTGTCGCGGGGGCTGCCGATTGTTTGTAATTTCAGGTGCTATGAATTTGAAATTTAAAACTTATTTTAACGGATTTTTGATTTCGCTGCTGCTGGTGTTGTTCTTGTTGGTGTGGACCAGCTTCGCCCAGACGACCGCCTCCAATGCGGTGCCAGCGGAGGTCAGCATGAGCCAAACGGTCACCAATGGTGGCAAAGCTGCCCTGCTCATTCCCATCACCAGCGACGTCACGCCCGTTTGGGTGGAAAATCTGGCCCAAAAATTTCCCGTGCTGAAGCGGTCGTGGTGGGGCAACGAGCTGTGGAAATACCTGGCGTCGCTCGTTTACATCTTTCTCGCTTTTTATGTTTCCAAGTTTCTGGATTTTCTTACCCGGATCTGGCTGAAGCGATGGGCGGAGAAGACGGAAACCAAATTTGACGACCTGCTGCTCGATCTCCTCAACGGTCCGGTCAAGGTCGTGGCGTTCGTGATTTTCCTCCACATCGGCCTCAGCGTATTTAGCTGGCCGACCAAGGTGCAGGTTATCCTGGCCAAAGGTTTCACGGTCGTGGTGGCCTGCACGCTCACCTACATGATTTTGAAGTTCGTTGACCTGGTCTTGGGTTACTGGCGGAAACGGGCCACCGCCGAAGCTGATCGAACGTTCGACGAGCAGCTTTTTCCCATCATTCGCAAAAGCCTCAAAGCGTTTATCCTGGTCGTGGCCGTGCTGGTCACGGCGCAAAACCTCGACATCAACGTCACGGCGGCGATCACCTCGCTGTCCATCGGGGGGTTGGCCATCGGCCTGGCGGCGCAGGACACCCTGGCCAATTTGTTCGGTGCCGTGGCGGTATTCATGGACAAACCGTTCCGGATTGGCGATGTCGTCAAATTCGAATCAGTGGAGGGGACGGTCGAGAGCATTGGCCTGCGCAGCACCCGCGTACGCAATTTCAACGGCCACCTGGTAACCGTTCCAAATAAGACGGTGGGTAATGCCACCATCGTCAATGTCACCCGCCGTCCCAATATCAAGACTGAGATGAACATCGGGCTTACCTATGACACACCTTCAGAGAAGGTGAAGCGGGCGATTGCGATCTTGGGCGAAATTTACCGGGCTCATCCGATGACCAATGACCTGGTCGTTAGTTTTAACAAGTTCGGAGATTCAGCGCTGAACCTTCTCGTTGTGCATTGGTGGGGTTCGGTGGATCACAAAGCCTATCTGGCTGGAATGCAGGAGTTGAATTTGAACATCAAACAGCGTTTCGATGCGGAGGGAATCAACTTTGCCTTCCCCAGCCAGACGCTCTATCTGAAGCAGGATTCAACCTGGCGGGTGGGGAACGGGGATGGCGCGCCGGCGCTCGCATCGCGCCCGGCCTGAACAACCACCGTTTGCAAGCCGGCGAACGGGGGAAGAAATTAGGCGCTTTTGCGCAGCTTCTCGCCCAGGTGGTATTTCATGAACACGTCGAGGTCTTCGGGCGTGCCGAGGCTGTGCATCGTACCATCGGGAAGATGATGGGTGCGGATGTTTTTGCCCGCGAGAATCATTTCGTTGTAAACCGGGCAGACGAAAAACTGGCCGCTGGTCGTGAGCCCCTTGAGAATCATTTTCTCGGAAGCTGCAACCAACTCACGCGCGCGGCGGAAATAATACAACCCCACCGTCGCCTGTTTGCTGATCGGGCGTTTCTCAGCCACGGCGATCACTTTCCCGCTCTCGTCCGTTTTGGCGAACGACCAGCGCGGGTGGGTTGCCGGGAAGGTGAGGATGCAACCGTCAGTGCCCGGTTGCCGGCAGGCGGCGTAGAACGGGTCCAGGCTGGTGGTGATGAATTGATCGCCATTGGCGATGAGGATTTCCCCGTCGAGGTCGAATTGGTCCACCGCCAGCAGCACGGAGCAGAGGGCACCGGCGGTTTCGTTTTCCAAGGCGATGACGCGGCAGGTGGGCGCGAGCAGTCGGAGCATGTCTCCGAGGTAAAACTGCGAAAGATGCTCCTTGCGACAGATGAAGGTGTATTGCACCGGCGCGGGCGGCGCGAGGTTCTCCAGCACCACCTCGATCATGGAGCGGTTGCCGATCTCAAAGAGCGGCTTGGGAAAGGTGTGACCCCGTTCCTGGAAGCGGGTGGCTTTGCCGGCGAGAGGTATGACGACTTGCAACATAAGTTTAGGCGGCACCCTCCAGGGAGCGTTTCACGCGTGCGTAATCGACCTCATTAAAACCGGTCACCTGGCAGAGCACGCCGCCGCTACGGCGGGCGGCTTCGATGCCATGCGGCGCGTCTTCCACGATGACCGCCTCCTGGGGTTGGATGCCAAGCCGCTGGCAGGCGCTCAGGTAAATTTCCGGGTCCGGCTTGGCCTGGGCCACGTCCTCATTGCTTAGCACGATATCGAAGAGCTCGAAAATCCCGCTGCCGCGCAGCATCAACTCGACGCTTTCGCGGATGGAGTTGGAGCAGACCGCCAGCTTGTAGCCTTCGCGCTTGAGTTGGTGCACCATGAACTCCTTTTCAAACACCGGGGTGCAGCTCCGCAGGATTTCCTCGCGGGTGTATTTCTGCTTGATCTTGTTTACGAGCGAGTGAAGGCCGCGCGGAAAACCTTTCTCAACCGAGAGCATCTCCAGCTTCTTGCGCGTGGGCAGTCCGTTATAGGTCGTCAGGTGTTCGTAGCGGGCGATGTTGAAGCCGAAAAGGCCGAGGGCACGGTTCAGGGCTTCATAATGCCACTCGGTGGCGTCGACCAGCACCCCGTCCAAATCGAATAAAACAGCTTTGATCTTCATGCTTGGGCATCCGAAAGATACTTGTCCCCGCTCACACAAGGGAGTTTGACCACTACGGTGGTTGTGTCGGTCAAAGGCACAAAGTCGGTGGCTTGGCCGGGTTCGATTTTGATGATCTCACCGGCGCCAAACTCTTCGCCACTCATCCGCACGCGGCCGGAGACGATAAGCGTCAATTCCGTGGCGACCTTGTGGTAATGCGCGCTTTCGGCCTCGCCAGCGCGATAGTGTTTGACCGCCACTTCCACGGCGTCGGTGGCCAGGAGCGTCGGGGAAAAATTCCCGACAAACCAGCCCTTCGTGAAATCATCCAATTTGTAGCGTTTTAACGGCATATCCACTAGCCAAGGATAGTCAGTGCGCGTTCATTCGGCTTCAAGACTAAAATCTGAATGGATTGACCTGCCGGGGAGGGCTTCAAGGTTTTCTTCGGGTGGGCGAGGTGGAGTGGACTTCTGAAAGGCTCCCAGACATTGGCTTCAAGGTGTCACGGGCACCATGACGCACGTGCAGGATGTGGACGGTGTTTTCTTGCACCGTAAACAAGACCCGGTAGCGGCCGTTGCGTTTTCCATAATCATGATCTGGGAATCTTGTGCCTGGCCCGGATTTGCTCAAGCACTTCCCTGGCGGGCGTTCCTTCTCCACGCTTCACGGATTCGAGGTCGCGCCGGACGCCGCCCTGGACAGCGTCAGCGCGTTCCAGGAGATCCAAGAGCTTCTGATAGGATTGAGCGTCTTGGACCACCAACTGAGCCTTTCCGTTTACGGTCAACACCTGAGGTCGCCCGGTTTTCTTGAGCCGTTTAATGTGGCTCTTTGCGTCCCGCTGGAAGTCGGTAAGAGAATGGATATCTTCAAGATTGATGCCGGAGTTTACCATAACATGGAATTAAATGCTTATTGCATGCTACCATCTGCCCGCCTTTTCGTCAATGAGCGCTTCCGTGAGTTGGCCGTAACCGATGGAAATCACCGGCCAAAGAAGGCCTTGGCTTCCAATGCGTAGTCTGTGCAGATCCCATCCACGTGCCAAGTTTTAAAATCCTGCCACCGGCGCTTTCTCGCCGCCGCATCGAAGCCGTGCAATTCCGGTGAAATGACGTAAAAAAGTCGTCCGGCCTGCTGCACTTGTCGCACATCCTCCGCAGTCAGCCACAAGGAGTCAAACTCATCAGCCCAGACGATGTCGCCGGGGATGCCCAGGCATTGTGAAAGCGGTTCCTGGCGGTCACTCAGCCGGGACGCGAGCCGGACGTGGCGGCTGTCGGGCAGGGCCTTGAGTTTCCGTTGAGCTGCCCCGGGAGTCTTGGGTTCAAGCAATTCAAAATCGAAGAAAAAGCTCCGCTGGCCCAACCGACCCGAGTTCATCAGCTCGATCAAGGCCGGTTCGTAACCGAGTTCCTTGACGTTGATCGCCAGTTCGGCCGAGGGATATTGGTTGAACAATTCACTATACGCTTCAAGGCTGTTTTCCGGCGAGCGGGGGTGAGGATCGTGGCTGATGTAAAAGCGACCGGCATCATCGCGGCGGAGATCGGTTTCCAAGCCGAAACCGGCCGCCAAAGCGCCGGCACAAGCAGCGATCGAATTTTCAACCACGGAATGCGGCCCGGTCAGGTTCGCGCGATGAGCAAGAATGACGGTCATGAGGATTTCATGTTCGTGCCTTGATGCTCAAGGGTTGGAGGAGAGGATCGACAATCTCATGGGGCTGATGCGGGTATGCACGGAGACTACTAGGCGGTCGCGAGTCCGGTTGGTTGGCGGTTACTCCCATCCCGATTCACCCCGTTTACCGCCGCGACCGTGATGTCGACCGGCACTTTTTTTGCGATGCCGATAACCGATAGTCCTTTCCAAGGCAGGATCGGTTCTGCAGCCCGGAAAATAGGGCAGAAGAGGTTGTAAACTTTTGCCTGCCACGGTTTCAACGCGCGTTGGCCGCAGATTTTGCTGCTGATCACCCAAGCCGGTGTTCCAGCGCGGTTGAAGGTGAATTCGCGTTCCAAGGTGAAACCTGCAGCCTCCAATTTTACGGCAATTTCGCGCGTTTCATACCGCCGGACATGGCCAAGCTCGGCATCCAGGGAACTCCAGAGCTTCGGACCGCGTGGAACGAGCAGGATGATGCGGCAATTTGCAGGCACAACCCGGTGAATGTGCCGGAGGGCAGCGGCGTCGTTTTGCAGGTTCTCAAGGACGTTCAAGCAGACCACGGTGTCGGGCCTGAAGTTTTCCAGAGCTGCGTAATCGTCCGGGATGGTCAGGTCCAACTTCGTGACTTCAATGCGCGGCGAGTGCCCGAATTTCCGCCGGAGGCGTTCGAGATGAACGGGGCTGTAATCACTGGCAAGGATGGCGGCCCCGGTTGTTTTAAGCCAGCGCGTCAAGTTGCCGGTGCCACTGCCCAACTCCGCGATGCGAGAACCGAGCCAAGGCTTGATGGCGTCAAATGTCCATTCATTCAGGCGCGGTGCGTGCTCCAACGCGTCGTGGGTGATTTTGGCGGGGGCCGCGTAATTGAGGGAGAGACCGTATTTTGCAATGAACCAAAAAGCGGCGACGCCGTCCTTCCAACCGATCTTCTTGCCTTCTTCATAGGTCCGCCCGTTGTAATTGATGGGCACCTCGTAGATCCGCCAGCGGTTGTGCGCCACCTTGGCTGTGATTTCCGGCTCAATGCCAAACCGACAGCTTTCCAGCGGAATGGTTTTCAGCAACTCCAGCCGGAACGCCTTGTAGCAGGTTTCCATGTCGGTGAGGTTCAGGTCGTTCAACGCAT
>JAQGOT010000029.1 GCA_028293465.1 Pedosphaera sp.
GGCATCCGGGTGCCAGCCAAGGCGCGACGAGGGAGCATATCCAAAGGGATCTGTGACCGAGGAGCAACGCCGGTTGGCGCCCGGAGGACCAGCAGATTGTGTCAGGTTATTTCCGCACGAGGCCTAACTGTCAGGCTGGAAGCCTAACCTACATGGAGGCGGGGATTGCTTCTAACGGATGGTGTCGTAGTTTTTGTTTCGTAGATCGCTGAAGAGGGATTGCAACCAGAGCTTGAACCAGAGCCGCACGGTTTTGCCGGTGCCGGCGGTTTGGTAGCGGCGCATGGAAGTGGTGGCGGTGGTTTCGCCGATGTAACGGTAACGCCCAAATCGTTTGAGCCGGTGGATGAGCTCGCTGTTTTCGCGGACCTGCAAAGCCTCGTCGAAGCCGCGGGTGGAAACGAAGTTCCGCTTCCAACAAAGGATGACGCCGGAACTGCCTTCGTGGATGGACCAGCGGTGGAGGAAGTTCTTCACCCAATAAATGAGTCGGAAGGAAAAGCGGTCACCATCGGGGCAGCCTTTGAGGGTGCCGGCGGCGTATCGGCGGGAGAATTTGTTGGCGATGGTTTCCAGCGCGCCCGGTTCGAGCAGGGTGTCGGCGTCGAGGAAGAGGAGCAGTTCGCCGCGGGCGAGTTTGGCGCCCAGGTTGCGGGCCACGCCGAGCCCCTTGTCCGAGAGGACGACGAGGCGATGGCAATTATCCACCGCGATGGCCGCAGTGCGGTCGGTGCAGCCATTGGCAATGACGATGACCTCGAAGTAGGGATAGTTCTGGCGGTTGACGGCGTCGAGGGTGAGACCGATGTAATCCTCCTCGTTGTGGGCGGGGATGATGACGGAAATCATCTGGGCCCAACCCGGTTTGGCCGGTTTGCGGCGGCGTTGCGTCTTCCCCTTCGACGGCGGTTTGAGGTCGATAACCGCCTGCAAAGCGCCCCGGCCGAACAGTTCTTTTTTTCCTGCCATACCCAAATGAAATTCCACCCGAATGGGGGGAATTTGCAATGGGGCTAAACCCTATTTGGAAATGCCAGACGGAGGCGACAGCTCAAGACGCGGGTTTTGGCACAATGCGCTCACAGAGCGAGCGGTTGTGCAACAGCGCGGCCACTATTTCGGGGCGGGGACGCGGGCCGGCGGGGTCTTGGTCGGGTTCGGTTTGGGGGCGGGGACTTCAGCGTCCGGTTGGTCCGTCTCCTGCATAAACTTTTCCAGGATGCCGGCATAACCGTCCAGGAGTTCACCGGTGGCGGCATCGTCGCCCAAATCCTTTTTGGCTCCCTGAATGTCCTTGATGGCGTTCCGGGCTTGGGTGCGAATGTTGTTCATGTCCAGAGACCCGGACATTAATCCGCTGACCATCTCGTTGAACAGGCGGCTGGCTTCCGGACTGGATTTGCCCAAGATCTGCTCCTGAATCTGGTTCATCATCTGGGGAGCCACTCCCTGCTGGCGCATTTGCTGGATGACGGCGTCCGTTTGGCTGGCGGGTTTGGTGGGCGAGGCGGAAGTGGCGGCGGGGGTTGCTGGTTGCGGGGTGACTGTGACGCTGGCAACCGGCTTGGGAGCAGATTCGCGCAGGGTGATCTTGGCGACTTTGTCCCGTGGAATTTTGACCAGGCCCTGAACCTCGCTCTGAAATTCGAGGTTGGTCCTGGTGAGGGCAATGACGGTGCCGGAATAGTGGTCACCATTGGTCAATTCCAGGAGGTCGGCCCGGGCTGGCACGGCCACGAGCAGCGCGGCCAAGCAGGCGAACAGAAACAAAGAAAGACCTCGAAGTTGGTTTGGAGTGCTCATAAAAACGCCAGATTGAGATTAATCAAAAACCCTGCTTGTTGTTCCTCCAACATGGCAGAGGTGGCGTAAAAAAGCAATGCGCCGCCGCCGATTGAGGTTTCCGGGCGCAAGCAGTCGTCACCCGGGGCATGCGGCCCACCGGGTGAAATTAACAGGCGGACAGGAGCGATTAATCGCCGAGAACTTTTTCGGTCTCGCCGACTTTTCGTTGAGCTTTGCCGGCGAATTTTTCGGCCTGCCCCCGGACTTGCAGTCTGGGATTCTTGGTTGCTCGACCGGCGGCTTCCTTGACTTTGCCTTTGGTTTCTTTGGCCGTGCCTTTGACTCTATCCTTGAGGTTAGCTTTCATAATGTATTTCGAGTTGTTGCGCTCTTGAGCGTGCCAGAAGCCGCAGCCGGCAGATATGGGGTGAGTTCCTGCTTCCTGAGCGAGGCAAATGGCCGAGTTTTGGCCCAAATGGGCGGTAATCCAAGGTGGCGGGGGGCAGACCGAGGGCCACTTTTTTTGAGCATGGAGGCAACCAGGGTGTCCAAGCTTCCCATGAATAGAAGCGCAGGGCTCGCGTCATTATTATAGGGGCCCGCTTAACTAATTCGACAGAAGCACTTACGCCGGGCGGGACAGAGGGCCCCGGCGCATTAACATTTTTTACGCAGTGTTTGACTAGAAGGCCTTCTACTGAGACAATGGGGGGCTGTGTTGTGTCTGAATTGAGAAATCAAACAAATATGGTTAAATCGAAAGCTAAACGGGCAGTAGTTAAAGCCACCCCTCTCAAAGCCGGCCGGAAAAGCTTCAGTCGCATTTCCGCCGCTGCCCCCCAAACCAAGACATCGCACAAGTCCAATTCAGTTCCCCAGCGCAACGGCGAGGCCCATCCTCCCGCCGCAACCTCCGCCCCCGCTCCCGCTGATCCCCGTCTGGACGCCGGCTCCATCAAGACCAAGTCGGGCGTGGACCTGACGGAAAAGGTTCGGGAACTGTTGATCCTGGCCAAGGAACAGGGTCACCTGACCTACGACGACATCAATGATGCGTTGCCGGAAACGATCGTCACGCCGGAAGACCTGGACCAGATTTACACCAAGCTGAACAATCTCGAAGTTGAGATCGTGGATCCGGCGGAAGTGGACCGGGTCAAGCAACCGGAAGCGGAAGAGGAAGAGGAAAAAGGGCGGCTGGACATTTTGGATGATCCGGTTCGCATGTATCTGCGGCAGATGGGCAAGGTGCCGCTGTTGACCCGGGAGCAGGAAGTGGCCATTTGCAAGCGGATCGAAGAAGCCGAGAACGAGCAGAAGCGGATCATTTACAGCTTCGGTTTTGCCGCCAAGGAGCACATCGCGCTGGCGGAAAAGCTGATTTCCGAGCCGCCCAAGGAACGCTTTGACCGGGTGATCGTGGACAAGAAGGTGGAGAGCCGCGACCGGCATTTGAAGGCATTACGGTTGCTGGTGAAGAAGGTGCGGGAGTTGGACCAGAGCGTGGATGAGAAATACGCCCAGTGGCAGGACACCAGCAAGGCGGCCGCCCGGGAGAAGCTCTTCGGCGAATTCCGCAAGCTCGACAAGAAGCTGCAGGACGGCTTTCCGAAATTTTATTACAAGCAGAAGGTGATCGAGGAGATGGTGCTGGTGACCCAGAACATCCACGACAAGATCCAGGCGAGCCTGCGGGCGATCGCGGATATGGAAACCCACCGCAAATCGGAACATCAGCAGTCGGTCATCAAATCCGAGAAGCACAAGATCAAGGCGCTGGAGGAATTTGCGCGGATGCCGCATGAGGAATACCTGAAGGCGCACAAGCTATTGAATGATTGCGCGGCCAGGACGGATCAGGCCAGGACCGAAATGGCGGAGGCGAACCTGCGGTTGGTCATCTCGATCGGCAAGAAATACATCAACCGCGGCCTGCCGTTTCTGGACCTGATCCAGGAAGGCAACATCGGTCTGATGAGAGGCGTCGAGAAGTTCGAATATCGTCGCGGCTACAAGTTTTCCACTTATGCG
>JAQGOT010000277.1 GCA_028293465.1 Pedosphaera sp.
AAGCGACCAAAGCTTTGTATTTCATGGTTGAATAAAACATGTCAGTTCACGGGTTTTGACGCAATTCTTCCTTTTGCCATTCAACCTTGGACGGGAGGGGGGACAAGTTCCAGACCGTATTTCCGGCCCACCGCCGCGAGTTTTTTGATGTCCGGCGGTTGATCGGGAGGGAGCAGGCTGGCCTCCTCCAAGAAGTCTTCAAAACCGGCGGGCGTCAGCGTGACCAGCACCCGGGCGGGAACGCTTCCCGCATTGCGATAGGCGTGAGGCACATTTCGGGGCAAAAACACGACCGTGCCCGGAGGCGCATTGAAGGTGTGGTCGCCGCAGCGGATCTCCAGCGCACCTTCCAGGACGTAAAAGCTCTCGTCCTCGCGGGTGTGGACATGCAGCGGCACGAAGGCTTGCGGCGGGGCCACCACCTCCGTCAGGGAAAACGCGTTGTTGGTCTCCGCGCCCCGGATTTTGATGGTGTAGGCCGAACCGAGCACCGTGAAGGTGGTGCCTTCGCCCGGCGGCACGACGATCTGTTTGTTTGGTTTCATATCTGCCTTGAGCTTATGCCTGCTGCATGGGGCGGCGGTTCGGGCCGCACCGGGCTCTCATCTTACGCAGAAAATCGTTCCAACTCCGGCCAATATCGACGCCGCCTGCGCGGGCGGCTGTCGTCCAGGGTGAGTCTAACTCACTTCAACGTCTTTTTCAGGAACTTCACGCCCTTGACGGCAATTTCATCGCGGGTCGGTTCCATCCGACGCCAGATGGCGGCGGCGCGGGCGATGACTTTGACATCGGTGGTGAAAGATTCAATGACGACGTCCCCTTTGTAACCGACGGCTTTGAGCGCGGCGGCGATCGGTTTCCAGTCAAGGTGATCGTTGCCCGGCGTGCCGCGGTCCGAGCCGCAGGCGTGGAAATGGCCGAGATGCTTGCCGGCCTTGCGGATGGCGTCCGCCTGGTGCTTTTCCTCGATGTTCATGTGGAACGTGTCGAGATGGAGCCGGAGCGCGGGATGGTTGACGTCCTTGATCATCTGCAAGCCTTGGTCGCAGGTGTTGATGAAATCGGTCTCGAAGCGGTTGAGCGGTTCGAGGCAAACCTGCCGGCCGCGCTGCCCCGCGTATTTGGCGAGCGTCTTGAGATGGCGCACGACGGTTTTCCATTGCTGCTTGTATTCGGACGGCGCGACGGCGTCGGCGCGGCCCACGGCGGAGTAAACCGGCCCGATGAGCGAAGGGCAATCGAGCACGACCATCTGGTCGAGCAGGGCGCACATGTAATCCAGCCCGGTCTGCTGGTTCTCCGGCGTGCCGCGCAAATCGCGGTCAGGGCCCATGGCGGCGCAGACGGAGCCGCAGACCAGCCCGGCCTTGTCGAGTTCGCGTTTCACATGCGCGGGATCGATGTGCGCGGGATCTTCGATGGCGAGTTCCACGGTGTCGAAGCCCCATTTCTTGAACTGCTTGAACAGGGGCGTGCTGTCGTTCGTGAAAGGGGAGGTGAACAAAAAGGTGTTGATGCCAAATCTCATATTATTATTGGAGTTACCCAAGGCTAATAGTTTTCTGTTCACTGTCAATAAAGGAGCAGTCGTGGCGCATGTCGGAAAGGGAATTTTTTGACAGGATACACATGATGGGGACGGAAAAGCTCGTCCCGCACTCAGGACGCCAAGGCTGCAAAATGGACCAATTAGGAAATCATTAACTCAAGAAAGGAATAGTTGGTGGTAAATGCGCGTCTGTTTCTGAGTCAATGGCCACAACAGCGCGGGAGAGGTCGCGCGTGGGTGCCAGGGGCATTTTCTGTCTCGGTGGTTTGTTCTGCGCTTGACCAAAAAAGAAGACCGGAATAGCATGGCCCCAATGAAGGGAGGCAACTACTCCAACCATGCGGGCATCCAGAAGTGCTCGCATTTTGCAACTGCCCGACAAGGGCCGCGGGGCTTTCTCGTCAGGCTGCTTTGAGCGTATGAAAAACCGGATTCTTTATTTTGTTTTTGTCATGCTGGCTTGCGGCGATAGAGCCTGGTCACAAGGCACCATTAACTTTTCCCCAAAGCCCCCCTTTGAGATTATTTTTACTGGTCCGGTGCCTCCGAATGCTGGTTATACACCGCATGGCTCTGCCGACCTCTCGAATAATGTGTTTAGTCTCAACATAAATATTGGCCCGACGGCAGCCACACAGGGAAGGGTGTTGGCGCTGGGGGTTGACAATTCGCTAATGCCTTTATTTGAGATTACGAATCAGGTGAATCTCTTTTCTTTTCCTGGGGGACCTTCTTATTATTCTTCCCGGCAAAGCTGGCAGATTACGGACAGCCAAGCCACCAGCCTCTGGGCAGGTCTCTGGTATGTTCAGTTCGATTTTCCGACTGGCACCGATACGGGAGCCATCGTTCCGGTTCCAGAACCGTCAAGTTCCAGCCTGCTTATTCTGGGGACCGGATTACTGGTTTGGGTTTACAGCAGAAAGTGTTTTGGACTGAACCAGCAGTCTGACGCCTTGCGTTAGGCCAACGTCAACCGCGTCTCCATCCCCCAACGGTCGAATCTTCCCTCACGGAAAGTTGCCGGAGTTGTTTCGGGGCCAGAGGGCGGCGTAGTCGGCGCGGAGGAGGTTGTAGCCGATGGCGCTGTTTTTCACGCGGAGGGCGTGGCCGTCCACGAAGGCGGAATTGACCTGCGCGCCGTGCCGGGGGGACGGAACGGCCTTCGCCCACACCTTAGGCTCGGAAATCACTCGGGACGCGGAAGTAGGCGCAGCCGGTGCCTTTGACTTCGAGCCATTGGTGGGGGTTGGGCTGGGTGGGGGTGGAGATGGCGGCGGCGTCCGCGATCGTGGAAGCCACGAGGAATAAAGGGCGGTTATTGACTTATTTGCTCAGGAAGCTTGTGGGCAGTTCAAAACCTTCGCGTTTCGCCAGGGTTTCCCAGCCGCCGGGGAACAGGGTGAGAAACCAGGAGGACGGATAATGCGCGTATTGGACGTCCATGGAATAAACGGAATCGCCTTCGCGGGTTTCGCAGATCAGCTTGGGTTCGCCGTCCGTTAGGGTGCGGCGAATGGTCATCGTGACGTCTCCATTTGCACTGGGGGCCAACTCCCTCAGCAACTCGCGCCAAGCCTGGTCGAGGAACAGGTCGGCACGTTCCGCGCCTAAATTTGAGGTGATTTCCGCCACAAAACGGTTGCTGACGCTCTGCTGAAACGTGGGGTCGGGTGCCGGGATGGTGTATTGCGCGAGGATGTTGCCGGAGGGCTCAGTTCGCCGCACCTGGAGCCAAGCTTCATCAGTGGAGTGTTGGATGGCCTGCTTGATTCGGGCCTCCTCGTCAGGCGAAATGGCCAGCAAGGCGCCAGCTTGATCGCTGAGCCAGCCGCCGCCGGTCAACCGGGTGAAGTTGAGGCCCTTCAACACCCGCTTGCTGACCAGCACGTAATCCTCGGAATTGTTCCAATCAATCCCCAATCGGTCCCGCAACTCTGCCCAGGCGGCGGCATGTCCTTTGGAAGTGTCCCCGCCCAATAACTGGAGCAATTCCGGGTTGTGGCTGGGATTAAGTGAGGCTTGGCGGAGCTGGAGCTTTTTATCAAAGACCTCCTTGCGCAACCCTGCCGCCGCGGCCTGCAGGTCAGCGAGCCGATTGGTGGCGGCTTGCCATTGGACGTGCTGCGAGGCAATGACGGCCTGCGCTTGGCCAGTGGTGCTGCGCAGGGTCGTAAAGGCGGTTGCGCCTGCGCCCAGAATCAGGATTGCCGCGAATGATTTATTCATGGATCGAGTTGGTGATGCCGAGTTGCTGGAGCCAAGGTTGGAAGAACCGCGTCACAATGGGCGCAGGTAGAATTTTAAGCGACCAGGAGCCATCCGGGGAAGTTCCGCCGAGCGTGCTTTTCCAACTGGTGCCGAGGAATGGTTCCTGGGTGGCGGTTGGGTCGGCCCAAACGGTGAAAGTCTGCGGTTCCTCGGCGATTTTCCACAAATTTCCGGGCCAGAAAATCTGTATCGCTCCTTGATCCCAGCCGCCAAACAGCAGGTTCTCCCGCTCCGCGCCCAAAGTGTCTACGAGTTGCCCACGCGCGGTGTCAGCCAATGTCGTCAGATCCTTCCCCAGCGGCGGGACGATGACGGTCTTGGTGACCCGTTCGGGATGTGCAGTCCCGGCGGACGGCGCGTTCGTCTCGTAAGCTTGGGATGCCATCAGACTCAGTGTCCCGCTCCAATAGTTTCCCAGCGCCTTTTCCGCCGCCGCTTTTTCCGTCGCATTGATCCCGTAGAGTTCCAACGCTTGCTCCGAAATTGTCCCGGCCTGGTGGAATTTAGCCTGTAAATCCAATTGCCTCACGACTGACTTGGGCACGCGGACGTAAGGCGAATCCTCCGGCCAACGGTAGTTCGCATCCGTGAGCATGGCCCGCACGCGCGCTTTGGAGGCCTCCAACCGGTGGGCGGCTTCTTCATTTCTTGCTTGTGCCTGCGCTGCTTCCTCCAGTGCTCCATCGAATCGCGAGGATTCGGCGCGGAGACGCTCGATTTCGGCGGACACTTGCTCCTGTTGAATGCGACTCGTTTCAAGGTTCAACCGCAGCGAAGCGTCTGATTTGCGCACCGCCTGGAACTGATTCCATTGCCACGCGACCGGTCCGGCGGCGAGGATCGCGCACAGGGAAACCGTTTCGAGTTTGGTCAGGGCGGTGAGCCGGGAAAGCGCCCAGGTCAATCCGGTAAGTGCCGGTGGAGTGATCTGCGTGACCGTCTGCACCAGGGAGGTTGCGACAATTGCGGGCGCTGCCATGGCGCTGTGTTGAAGCGCGGCGACGGCGACAGCCGACGTGGCCGTCCTAAACCCGCGGCGCTTGAAGAACTCGGCAAGTTGCTCGACGGCACCGGCCACGCGCTTTTGGGCGGCGTCCTCTCCCACTCCGAGCGCGGCACCGACCGCGCGCAATGGCTGGCCTTCGTAATAACGGAGCAACAGCGCCGTGCGGTCTCGCTCGCGCAGGGAGAGCAGGGCTTCGTCCAACAGCGGAACCATTGCGCGCATGGCCGTTTGTTCGTCGGGGGTTTTCATGGTCGTGCCCAGTTCCGCGGCGGTTTGTTCGCGACGACGTCGCCGGAGTTCGCCGCGCAGCCAGGTTTTGGCTTCCAACAGAGCGGTGCGATGCAGCCAGGCGGGAAGGGAATCGTCGGGCGCAAACCGCCAGGCCTTGCGTGCCAAGGCGGCAAAGACATTTTGCGTCACCTCCTCGGCTGCCCCTTGGTTCTCGACCTTGCGGAAGGCCGTGCCGTAAACGAGATCAAGGTGCCGTCGTACGACGGTGGTGAAGGCCGCCTGTTGACCTTGCCGCACAAACTTCTGCAACAACTCA
>JAQGOT010000299.1 GCA_028293465.1 Pedosphaera sp.
CTGCGGAAGGATGGCACGATTGTAGCCTGGGGATTTCACGTTCCCGGTGATTATGAGCCTCCCGCCGGTTTGAGCAACGTTGTCAGCATGGGCAACTGGCGGGCGTTGAAGTCCGACGGCACGGTCGTGGTCTGGGGGCCGAACAGTGGCGTGATTCCGGACATAAATGCCCCGCCTGCGGGATTGTCGAACGTCGTCGCCGTGGCGACCGGACCAGGGAGACATTATGCGGTTGTCCGCGTGGACGACGCGCATCCGCCCAGCGCCGCCGCCGGGAATGTGGTTGCGACCGAGGGTGCCGGAATCAAACAGGCAACCGTAACGGTCACGCTTTCCGCGCCAATGGCAAAAACGGCGTCGCTGTCTTATGCAACGGCCGATGATACTGCGAAAGCCGGCTGGGACTATATCGGCGCGCAGGGACGAATCATCTTTCCCCCAAATGTGACAACTCAGATCTTTAATGTCCCCATCCTGGCCGGCCTGTTGCAAGAGCCCACGAAAAAATTCTTTGTAAACTTCTCGGCGCCCTCCAACGCCGCGCTATTCACCACCCAGATGGTCGTCTCCATCGTAAATAAAAACACCCTGATACTGCCGCCCGGATTTGGCGCCAGTGTGCTCGCCACCAATCTTACATTGCCAACCGCGATGGAGTTTGCACCGGACGGGCGGATATTTGTGTGTGAGCAGAGAGGGCAGGTGCAAATAATCAAGGGCGGAACAAAATTGCCATCCCCGTTCCTGAGCCTCCCCGTAACCACGGAGGATGACGCGGAGGCCGGTTTGCTGGGCATTGCGTTTGACCCGAATTTTGCCTCCAATAATTATGTGTATGTGTATTACACCGTACCGGGGAGTTACTTCCCACCCCAGACGCTGCCGCACAATCGAATCAGCCGATTCACCGCCCAAGGGGACAGTGCGCCAACCAACACCGAGTTTATCCTCCTTGAGCTCGATCCGTTAACTACCGCTCAGCAACATAACGGTGGCGCGCTTCATTTCGGACCCGATGGGAAGCTTTATGCGGGCGTTGGCGACGACGGCAACGGCACCAATTCGCAAAGCCTGACCAACCTGCTGGGAAAAATCCTGCGCATCAACCCGGACGGCTCTATTCCATCGGATAATCCGTTCTTCCTTGCAACCACGGACAAGAACCGGGCGATTTGGGCGCTGGGTTTAAGGAACCCGTTCAGTTTTGCCTTTCATCCGCAAACCGGCCGGCTGCTGATCAACGACGTTGGCCTGTCCACTTGGGAAGAAATCAATGAAGGCCACGCCGGCAGCAACTATGGTTGGCCGAATGTCGAAGGACCTGCTGCAAACGCAGCCTACCAAGACCCGATCTTTGCCTATGGTCATAGCGGCACAAATGGAGGTTGTGCCATCGTGGGCGGTGTTTTTTATGCGCCCACGCAAAGCAATTTTCCATCCGCCTATGCGGGGAATTACTTCTTCGCAGACTATTGTAACGGATGGATACGTCGTTTAACCAATGGGGATTCACCCGCCGATTTCGTCACCGGCCTGCCGGGAATCGTGGGCCTGCAAGTCGGCCCCGACGGTGCGCTGTATGCCCTTGCTCATGGCTTTTCTTCATCGTTGTATCGCATTTCCTGGAAGGACCGGATGCAAATCGCGAACGTCGTCAAAGCCACCTCCGGGCCGGTGCAGCTAAACGCAACCGCCCGGACAAACCATACCTACATTCTGGATGCCTCCACAAACCTGGTCAATTGGACTTCGATCCAAACGAACCTGGCTGCAAGCGACAAGGTGACCTTCTCGGATGCCACGGCAACGAACTTTGACCGGCGATTTTACCGCGTCCGGGAATGATTTGTCCCTGGTGAGTCAACGAATTCATTAAAGCGGGCATTTGTCTCTGAAGGCAAACGAAAGCGCGGGCAGAGGCGGACAGACACGGGACGACTCGCGCCAAGTCGCAGAGACGCAATGCAGGCAGTGCGGAATTGGAACGGCCCGCGGGTACGCTCGCCCCCCCTCGATCCCCGCAGAGGCCACTCGAAGATTTCTTGAACAGAATTCCTGGGTTTGTCTCTATTACTAAGTGATGAGAACGGCTGGAAAGCTTGCTGGCTCTTGGCCGCACCGAAATCCGAGCAAGCATCGGGCCTTGGCAGACCGTCCACTTCAAAGTGGCGCACCCTACCGAAACCTCCTCTAACCGATAGAGCCGCAACGCACGGATTCCGTTTCGGAATGTGCCAAAATGTCCCTAAAACAGGCCCCCAGAGGCTCGATTCCGACCCTCGCCTCCAACTTTGAGGCGTGTCGCGTAAGCCCTTGCCGCCCACTGCATGCCTAAAACATTCAGGAACAATGGAACAAATCCATTAGTTGCTCCTCCTACAAGCAGTAACGTCGAATTGTTGGTTTCCGGAACCAATTGAAACCAAAGCTGAGCGGGCTCATGAATTGCGCTTTACGCACCTTTTTTCCTGCCAAGCTGGATTGTCGGCGGCGTTCCCCGCAGGGAGAAACGCCAAGACCGGTACAAGTTGAATGATAAATAATAAAGTCGAGTGGACCGGGGTTCCGGATTTTCACACCACCAATAGTGCCGACAGGTTGCCGGACGCCGCCGTCCAAAGTATGCCAAATGCCTCCACCACGATCAGGATTGCGGTTGTGAAGGCGAGCCAGGCACAGCTTTGGAAATGCCGCCCGCGGTTGCCGTGGCTTGCCTTATTAATTTTGGTGTTCGCTGAAATTCTTCCACCAACCTTGGCGCAAGCCGGCACAACGAATTACTTTGTGCGCGGGGTCCTGAAGGGAGTCAAGCCAGCTGAGCATCAACTCATCATCGCCCATGAAGCTATTCCCAATTTCATGGACGCCATGACGATGCCGTTCATTGTGAAAGATGCGGCGATGCTTACCAACGTGGCAATCGGCGAGCAGATCACCTGTCAATTGCACCTCACCGAAACCGAAAGTTGGATCGACCACATCGAGCAGTTGGACGTCTCCCAGTCCGCGCCGAGCCGCCTTCCGGCATTGGCGAAAAGCGATTTCCATCCCGAGGTGAAAACCAACGCGGCTGCCGCCAGCCGATCCAAAAACCCGCTACGAAACTACAAATTCACGAATGAACTTGGCCAGCCAGTCAGTCTTTCCGATTTCCAGGGCCAAGGCATTGCGCTGACGTTCTTCTTCACGCGCTGCCCCATTCCAGAGTTTTGCCCCCGCCTGTCGCGAAACTTCGAAGAAGTGCAGCGCCAGCTGAAGGGTATGGCAAATGCCCCGACAAACTGGCATTTGATCTCGGTTACATTTGATCCCGCTCATGATACCCCCGAGGTCCTGAAAGCATACGGTGCATCCTACCAGTACGACCCGGCCCATTGGAGTTTCCTCACGGGACCGACGAATAAAATCGCGGAATTGGCCCAGCTATGTGATGTGACATTCGATCCCGACAATGGCTTTGCGAACCACAACTTCCGCACGTTGATTATCAATGCTTCCAATCAGTTGCAAATGGTCTTTCCAACCAGCGGCAACCTCTCTGAATCCATCGTGCAGGAACTACTTAAGGCTGCCGGCGCCACCAACCAAATCACGAAACCGGCAACCAGCGACCTTCTCTCCGAATCAAACAAATGACCCGGACGATTTGTGAGGCAATGCGGGCAGTCTCCAACATTCCAGCAATCGACCGGGAACAAATTAAATCCCCAGCCCTCATATTAGCAGCTGGAGTAAGGCTGAGGTCTGAGAGAATCAGACGATTTGCCTTGGCGGCACCTTGCGCAGCGGGTTGAAGCCGAGAGCGTTTCACACGCGCTGCTGTTCGCCGTTGTGGCCTGAAAAAAACCGACCGAAACGTAACTTGATACAAAAATGAAAACCTCCCGACTCATGAAGTGGTTCGCCCACACGCTGGTGTTCAATCTCCTGGCTGTTCTCTGCACGCCGGCGGCTTTGGCCGCCATTGCCAACGTGGACATCGAGCCTTCCGCTTTTAATCCCAACAATGTGACCATTAACATCAATGACCAGGTAGTATGGACGTGGGTGTCGAACTTTCATAACACCAAAAGCGATACCGGGTTGTGGGATTCGGGGGTTTTTAACTCGGGTCACGTGTTCACCAACACCTTCACCAGCGCCGGCGCGTTCCCCTATTTCTGCGCCGTCCATGGCTTTACCGGAACCGTCAACGTCCAGGGTGGCAACAGCCCCCCCACCGTTGCCATCACCTCACCGGCCAACGGCGCCGCCTTCACCGCGCCGGCCATTGTTCCCCTCACGGCCACCGCCAACGACTCGGACGGCAGCGTCACGAATGTGTCCTTCTTTGACGGGATCACCTTGCTCGGCGGGACCAATCAGACGCCCTACAG
>JAQGOT010000380.1 GCA_028293465.1 Pedosphaera sp.
GACATCCGCGAACAGATTGAATCTCTCACGCTCGAACTGCACCAGCTTTTGGGCGGTCGGCCCCACGTTCGGGTCGATGGCGTCGAACAACAGCGGAAACGCATCCTGAGTCCCACAGGCCGGGCGAAGATCGCAGCGGCGCAACGGTTGCGCTGGGCCAAGTTCAATGCGGCGCGCGGCGGTCGTCCGCAGCGCGCTTCACGTCATCTGCTCAGTCCCGAAGGCCGCGCACGAGTCTCCGCGGCGGTGAAGGCGCGCTGGGCCAGGTTCCGAGCGACCAAGGCGAAGTCCAGCCTGGCCAGGCAGTAATGAATTGGTTTTCCGATCCGACCTGGTTGGCGGGTCTGGTTGGGACGGTTCCCCCGGCGGGCTGCCGGGGGTTTTTTATTTGGGGGCACTGACGCGATAGAAGCGTTGCGGGCTGTTGGTGGCTACGGAGTCGCTGTATTGGAGGGTGCCGTTGGTGTTCACCAGGGTGGCCAGAAGGGTCCAATCGGTCAGGTTGGTGGAGGTTTGAATTTCGTAACCTGAACCGGGCGCGCCGGTGAGGGTAAGCCGCCAACCGCCGTTGGTGCTCGCGAGGCTGGCGATTTTAAGCTGCGTGATCACCAGTCCCGCGCTCGAACTCGTCACGCTCCCAGCCGCGTTGGTGATGACCACGGAGTAAGACCCGACGTCGGACGGTTGGAGATTAGTCCGGGTGTAACTGCTGCTGGTCGCGGCTGCGATGGGGGAGTTATTGAAGCGCCACAGATAAGCCAGCGGAGCAGTGCCGCCGGTGGTGACACTGAAGGTGGTGTTGGCACCTTGGTTCGCCATGCGTCCGACGGGTTGCGTGGTGATGATCGGCGGATAAACCTGCGTCAACACACGCACATTGTCGAAAATCACGTAATTGTCCTGCGGTGGATTGGCGATGGAACTGAAAATGTCCATGTAGCCGAGCATGATGTTTCCGCTGGTGTAGGAGGTGGTGTTGGTGCGCTGGGCCACGACCACACCGTTCAACCGCCAGGTAATCACGTTGTTGAACTGGCTGATTTCGCCTTGCACCCAATGTTTGCCTGGAAGGCCCGACGACTCATAAGCGGGTGAGGGGAACAGGCCCTGATAAAAGGAGTCCCCGGAATCATCACTTTGCGCGCCGTTGGCGGTGAGCCCGCTCGCGGCCAAAGACAGCTGGGTGGGGTTGCCCGAGGAGTTGCCAACGTAAGCGCGGTAATCGGTGGCGGCACCACCGTCGCCATCAACGGTGAACCATAGGCCGTCGCTGCTGGTCGCGTTGGCGGAACCCCAATTGACCCTGGTGCCGGTGTGATTGATGCCGAAAGTGGCAAACTCGGTGGAACCAGATCCGCCGCCGGCGTTGCCGTTGTAATTGATCCACATGTCGAAGCGCAGCACGTAATTGCTGGTGAAGCTTTGGCTCTTTGGATACAGGCTCACGCCGGAATTGGTGGCGACGTTGTCATTCTTATTGACCGTGAGCTTGAGGCCCCGGCGGACCCCATTGGTCGTACTCGGCGCAACAGGGATGATCTGGTTCGTCCCCTTGAAGGTGTAACCGTTCGTGCTGTAGTCGAAGGCCCAGGTGGCCGTGTAATCAGAAACATTGTTGGCGGAGCCGGTAAACAAATTCCAGTTGGCGGAACTATTCGTGTCCAAGTTATCGGCGTAAGCCACCTGCAACACCTGCGGCAGGTTGACGGTCAAGGTGGCCACGCTGCTCGTTGCCGAGCCGGAGGCATTGGTGACCACCACGGAATAACCGGCGGCATTTCCGGCTTGGACGTTGGCGAGGGAATAGCTGCTGCCCGTTGGACCGATGAGGTTGACGCCGTTTTTGCGCCATTGATACGACAGCGGCACGTCGCCGATGGCCGAGACCCGGAAACTGACACTGGCCCCCTGATCCACCGAACGATTCAACGGTTGCGTGGTGATGGCCGCCGGGGAGGGGCCACCGTTGACCAGTTGCATGAAATGGCTCCAATTCCAATACTGCCCCGGGTCGGTGTGGGTGTTGCAGGTGGCATCGATTTGCGGCCAGTTGGCGGCCATCCAGTTCGTCCAGGAGGGGGTTTGCCATTCGTTGTGGCCGATGATGTGGTTGCGGTCTTTGGGAATGCCAAAGGTGTCGCACAGATGCTTTTGCAAGCCCGCCGAGGCCTGGTACATCGCCTCCGTGTACCATGCGGGATTGCTGACGAACCCTTCATGTTCCGTGCCGAATGTCCAGGTGTTCCAACAAAGCACGTGCCAGGCATAATAAGTTTCGCGTACCATCTGGGTGATCTCCCCGGCGGGCGCGTCTCCCGGGTTGTTTTCAACGTGCGTTCCATCATTCCCATTCTGCAGCCCGTTGACGCAATAATGGATGCTGGCGGACGTGCCGGATCGTTGGAAATAGGAAATGGTCGATTCGTAATAGCCTTCCATGTCGTGGATGACACAGAAGGAGTGGCCGTTGCCTGAGGTGTACCAATGGTTCGCATATGCCGGATTCCACAGCGCAGGCGCGTAGTCCGGCTGGGCTTGGGTGACGGTCGCGCCGGCGATGAGGCAAATCACCAGCCCAAAAGCTTTTAGTACATTCACGGTTAGAGCAGAGTTTTCTGATTCTTGACTATTAAGTAAAATGGCAGGTTTTAAACTGCCAAACAAGCCGATTTGACAGCTATTAGCGTTCCTACAACGGGGCGAAACATGGTTAAGCAAGAGGCCTGATATCCTCCTTTTCACTTCCGCTGACCTGGTCGAACTGGTACAAAGCTGGGCATGTCTGCGAAACTTACCATCGGTTTTCTCGGGGCTGGCCGGATGGGCACCGCCTTGGCCAAGGGCTTTATCCAGGCGGGATTGGTTGCGGCGGATCAGATCATTGCCAGTGACCCGATGGCCGGTGCCTGCGCCGAGTTCGGGAAGGAAGTTGGAGCCCGGACGACAACCTCGAATGTTGAGGTGGTGAAATTTGCCAAGGTATTGCTGTTGGCGGTGAAACCAGACCAGGTCGGTGGCGTGCTGGGAGAAATTCGCGAACATGTTACGGCGGAACATTTGCTTGTTTCAATTGCCGCCGGCGTGCCGCTGGCAAAACTCGAGGCCGGTTTGGCAGCCGGTGCGCGCGCCATCCGGGTAATGCCCAATACTCCCGCTCTCGTGGGGGCTTCGGCTACGGCCTATGCGCTGGGCAAATCCGCGCTGCCGGAGGATGGGCAAATGGCGCAGAAGTTGTTTTCGGCGGTGGGCGTCGCCTTTTCCGTGAAGGAATCATTGCTTGATGCCGTGACCGGATTGAGTGGAAGCGGGCCGGCCTATGTCTATCTGATGATTGAAGGGTTGAGCGATGGCGGCGTGGCCGCGGGCCTGCCGCGAGATATCGCCACCAAGTTGGCGGCGCAAACGGTCTTGGGGGCTGCGAAGATGGTTTTGGAAACCGGCGTGCATCCCGGCGCGTTGAAGGACATGGTCACGAGCCCTGGCGGAACCACGATCGAAGGCTTGCACGAATTGGAAAAGGGCGGGGTGCGGGGTTCCTTGATGAACGCCGTCCGCGCCGCGGCTGAGAAATCGAAGAAGTTGGGGCAGGGCTGAGCGGCCTTGGAACCCCTTGTGCCGATGGGAAATGAAGCGGCTTTTGAGATTTCATAATTGAGATCAGCAGTCCATAATTAACGCCAGCATGAACATCCCTCCACCTACCCGTAGCCAGGCCGGTGTCCTCTGGTTTTCCCTGACTGCGCTGGCGGCGGCGGTGGTCCTGGCGCTGATCGGGCTGCTGTTCTGGGGCATCAGTTGGTTGCTGCATGAGTTGTCCGCCGTTCTGCTGCCGATCACCTTCGCCTTGATCCTCGCTTACATCCTTGATCCGGTGGTGGAATTCTTCATTCGGAAAAAAGTTCCCCGCTTATGGTCCATTGTGCTGGTGTTTGTGATTGGTTTGTTGGTGGCGGCGGGGGTGCTGGGTTCGGTCATCCCCGGGTTAATCAAAGAGACGCGCGAACTGGTCAATGATCTGCCACAAAGCGCGGAAAAATTAAGGTTGAAAACCCATACTTTTCTCGAGACCTCGGCCTTGGGAAAGCAGTTGGGAGGCTTGTGGCAGGCGGCTTCCCCACCGGCGCATCCGACCACGGCCAGTCCGCGCAACCCCGCGACCCCCGCGCCGCCGCCGAAGGAAACGAACGCTGCACCAGTCGATACCAACGCCGTGGTCATGAGCCTGAATATCAAGGTCACGGACAAGCCCAAAGAGGCGGGCGGGGTCCAAACCAACTCCATGGAAGTTTCCGCCGATACGGAGGCGTTGAAGAAGGCGCTGGACGCGCCGTTAAGTGAGAGCGTGATGCCTCGCCTGGCGCAGGGTGCGCTCTTTATGGTAAAGTGGGTCGTAAATCAACTGGGCAAGGTGACCACTTGGGCGGAATTCTTGATCGGGTTCGTGTTGGTGCCGGTGTATCTGTTTTATTTCCTGCTCGAAAAGCAGGGGATCAACCGCCGTTGGACGGATTACCTGCCGCTCCAGGAATCCAAGGCCAAGGAGGAACTTGTTTTTGTGCTCAACTCGATCAACGATTGCATGATTGTATTTTTCCGCGGGCAGGTGCTCGTGGCCCTCTGTGTGGGCGTGCTCCTGACCGTGGGATTTTTGCTCATGGGCCTGAACTATGCGGTGTTGCTTGGCCTGGTGGCCGCAGTGTTGGGAATTGTGCCGTATCTCGGGACCGTCATTACGCTGGTGCTCGCTCTGACAGTGGCGGGGGTGCAATTCGGTGACTGGACGCATCCCTTGCTGGTGTTGGGCATCGCGGCCGCAGTGAAGCTGGTGGAGGATTTCATCATCGGCCCGAAGATCATTGGCGACCGGTCCGGGTTGCATCCGCTCGCGATCATTGTCGCGGTGATGGTGGGCACCACCCTGCTCGGCGGCATTCTCGGTGCTTTGTTCGCCATTCCGCTCACCGCCGTGTTGCGCACCTTGATGTTCCGCTACGTATGGAAACGGCGGCCCGCCAAGGCGCACGCGGCCAAGCTGGGGGAGTTGGCCGAAGCGGAGCCTTAGGCCTCGTGCGGGAATAAGCTGATACAAGATGCGCCGGTATCCGGGTGCCAGCCAAGGCGCGACGAGGGAGCATATCCAAAGGGATCTGTGACCGAGGAGCAACGC
>JAQGOT010000403.1 GCA_028293465.1 Pedosphaera sp.
AAAAGGCCCTGGCAGAACACGGCAGTCCCCTGGCCAAGTTGCTTAAAAAGGAGGTGCCCACGGGCGGTGATTAACTTTTGAAAATACGTTGACGGAACAACTCAGAGCTCTTCGTTTCCTTTTGTAATATTTGCTCCCGCCACCTCCCTCACCCACTCACCCACTTTCCCCCGCACCCTGCGAGACGAAGGCGCTGGGACCATAATTCGCGCAGCGAACGTCCCTTCTCGGGAAACCGACTCGTGGCGGGCTTGGGAAGCCACTGAAAAAGGAGAGAGGGGCTTCTCTCGCTCATTCGAAGTTCGAAATTCGTCATTCGAAATTCCCCTCGCCCCCCTCCCCTCCCTCGCGTATATTGCTCCCAGTGAAGCTGCAACAAGGCCAAATTTATAATCAGGGCGACCAATACCTTCAAATCGTGCATCTCGAACGATTGGAAGTGAAATACAAAGCCTACAAGAACCTCGCCACCCGCGAAGGCACCCATTTCCACGTCAGCAAGAAAGAATTCTGTCGCCTGCTGAAACACGCCACCCTCCTCACCCCCGCCGACATCGAAAAAGCCCGCACGCAATAACACCGGGCCGCGTCAAGATTCCCAGCAGTGGCGATTCGCCCCGCCTTGCCACCCGAACCTTCAAGCCACCCTGCCCCATCACGGCGTATTATCCACGAAGAAATCCAAATACCCCTTCAAGACACGATCCACCCGCGTTGTCGTCCTCCCGGTCCGCAGGTCCTTCACCTTGGGGGAAATTCCCAGGTCATAGCTGCGCACGATTCCGTTTCCAGCCTCTTTGCCCGATGATTGTGGCGCTGCGATTTGGGATTGGAAAATGATCTGCATCCGTTCCAACGCCTGCTTTCTCGGTCCGTTCGTCCAGACTTTCAGTGAACGGAGCGAAGGCTCGTGAAACATCGCAATCTCCAGGTCAGCTTTGTCCAGGACACGGGACCGCGCTGGCTTCAAGACCTGCACCGTCGTTTTCAATTGTGCGACAAACGCCTTTTCAGCCTCCGCTCGCAGCGGCAGCGCATCCACCCGCACCAACTCGCGATCTTCCCTCTGCTTTTCCTTCCCCGAGCGCGCAAGGTGTGTGCGATAACGCTTATCGAACTGGTGCAAGCCGGATTCCCCCTTCAGCAACCCGTAAGCGCCCAGTCCCGCCACTTGCAAAACAATCAGATCATCCTTCTCGTCGAAATACTCCGCCACCACCTCGACCGTCATCCGACGCCGCTGAGCAAATCCTTGGTAGATCCCCACCAATTTTTCCGACGCGTTTTGCCGTTCTCCCAAACAGTCAATCAAACTGATCAGCAGCACCACGTCCCCGAGATCTTGTGCGTCCTGGGAAGAAGCGATCGAGCGCAATTGACCTAATTCCGCAGCCAATTGCTCCAGCCGTTCACGCAATTCCGGTTCCTGCGCCTTGCTCACCGGCTTCTCCTTGAGCCGCACGCTCACATTCTTCAACGCCGTCCTCAACCCCTGCTGCAGCGTCAAGAACTCATCCAGCTTGTGAATTTCATCAAAAGTTTCCGTTCGCAGTTTCGCTTCGTTATAGAAGCTCGAATCGTGCGTCCGCTGCAGCAGTTCGGATTTCCGGTCGGCCAACGGCACACTCTGTTGCTCCAACTCCGCGCATCCTTTCAACAAGCGCTTGACGGACTCCGGCAACGAGTCCTTGGCGGCCACGGCAACCGCCGCGGGCTTCGCCGGTGGTGTGGAGGAAATACTCACCTCCACCCTGCCCTCACGTTCCGCCAGTCTGAGCACCGCCTTCTCCCCAATTTTTCCGCCCGCGATGATCCGCCCCACGGGCAACAGTATCAGCCGCTCCACCGCCCGCTTCAACGGTCGGGCCCCGAAGTGCGCCGAGTAGCCTTCCTTGACCAGCAACGACACGACCGACGGCGATATATCCACGGCCAGTTCGCGCCGGGAGATCCCGCTCCGTTGCAGCACCTGGTTGAGTTCCTTGCGCGCGATGGTCTCCGCCACTTCCAGGGAGAGCGGGCGAAAATTCACAATCCGGTCGATCCGGTTCAGGAACTCGGGGCGAAAGAACCGGGACAGCTCACGAAACGTTCGCTCTTTGTCCACTTCCGGTGATAAACCCTGCGCGGCCGCATTAAAACCTAGCTGGACCTGGCTCGTCGCCGTCGCTCCGATATTGGAGGTCAACACGACGATCGTCCGGCGAAAATCGACCATCCGGCCTTGGCCATCGGTCAACCGCCCCGCATCGAAGAGCTGCAAACAGAGATCAAAAACGTTCAAGTGTGATTTCTCGATTTCATCCAGCAAGACAACTGAGAACGGGTGCTGACGCACCGCATCGGTCAACAACCCTTTCTGCCTCCCGATTCCGATCAAGCGTTCGTAACCCTCCTGGCTGGCAAACTCACTCATATCAAAGCGCTGGAGCCGCTTCGGATCGCCGAAAATAAATTCTGCCAGTGCGCGGGCGAGTTCGGTCTTGCCGACCCCCGTCGGGCCAACAAAGAGCAGCACCCCAAACGGTTTGTTCGGGTCCGTGAGTCCGGCCTTGATCAGCGTCACCAGATCCACCACTGCATCCACAGCCTCGGGCTGCCCCATGACCCGGCTTTCAAAAAACCGCCGCACACTTCCCAAATCCAGCGGGATCGCGTCATCCAACAGGTCCGCCGGTATGCCCGTGGATTTGGACAGGGCATTGAGAATGTCTCTGAGAGTGATCGCCTCATCAGGCGGAAGCTGGAGCGCGAGCGACGAGCGCAGCAGGGAAACCGCATTGCCCGGGCGCGCAATATTGCTCAGGTAAAACCCGGCCAGCTCGAGCATCTGGTCGAGCATCCCGTTCGGAATGGCGCTGCCGGCCTGGTCTCGAACACTGCTCATGATCCGGCGCGTCTGCTCCAGGCTCGCCTCCGGAACCAGGACTTTCTCGAACAACCTTTGGAGCGGTTCAATACCCCCAAGGCCACGCGCATACTCAGCCGGAGTGCTTTCACCCAGGAGGATGATCGATCCCTCTTCCAGATACGGCGCCAGCGAGGTTGCCGCATTGGAATCAGACTTGTCATACCGACCCACCGAGGATAAATCGCCCACGCTCGGCACATACAGGATGACCCGCCGCGGCTTGCGGATCGCGTCCACAATGTTCCGCACCTTCGTCTCCCATTCGCCGATATATTTCGTGCCGGCCATGATGTCGCTCGGGGAAATCCGCAACACCCGCCAGCCTCCGTTCTCCGGCTTGAGCAGCTCATAAACCAGTTCATTGATGATCGAACTCTTGCCGCATCCCGCCTCGCCCAGCACCACCACCGAGCGCGACTCCTTCCTCAACAGCAACTCCAGGATCACCCGGCCCGTTTCTTCCGTCGCGAAAGCTCGCGGCAGTTGCCCTTTCAGCGCCATAGCGGTCAAGTCCGTGCCCAGCTTCGCCAATTCCTCGGGATTCACCTCCACCTTCGTGCGCGACCGAATCCAGCCCAGCAAGCCGGGAAACCGATGCCCGCCCAGCGCGGTCAACGCGCGCTCCCCCTTCTCCAGCACGGAAATTTCCGAAGGCAGATGAGCCTCCACCGCCGCTTTGGCTTCGTTTAACCGCTTCTCCAGGATCTCGGCGCATTTCGTCTGGACATCGCTGTCCGCATCACTCGCCAGCGCTGTGAACAGCGCCGTGGCGATTCTCGGTATCTTTTGCGCGCCCAACGCCTCCGCCGAGGCGAGGCGCACATTGTATTCCGGGTCGTTACCCAATAACATGCATTGCAAATTGATGAACGTCGGATTCCCCGAGGTGGATTTCACTGCGGCCTCACGCACATCGTCCTCCGTATCCTCGGAAAGCTGCTTGATCACCTTGTGAAACGACGAGTCGGGTACCGCCGTCAGCGTCTGCGCCAGCTTCCTCCGAACCCGCATGTCCGGATCATTCGCCAGCTCTTTCAGGGCCGCCAGCAACAGAGCTTCCCTCCGGCCCCGCGATGCCTCCACTGCCGCGATCCTCAGCGGGATCTGCGGCGCGCGAAGTAAAAACAGGAGCAGGTCCAATTCCGCCCCCCCATTCTCCTGCAACGCCGCCGCCAGCAGTTCGATCTTGGCCTGCGGATTCTCATAGTCCCCTTTCCGCAAGCTCTCGATCAGCGCTTTAATGTCATCGTTCATAATCCACACCCATGAAAAGCTCAGCCTATTTTAACGTCATTGCCCAGAGCAAGTAATCTTTGACCTAACTCGGTCACCACACCCCCATTCACAAGCGGGCGCATCCGCGCACTGCCCCGGAACGCCGACTTCCAGTCGGCTTAACGCGTGGCGAACCCACAGATAACCTGCCAACTCGAGCCATCCAAGCCGGCTGCGAGCCGGTGCTCCGACGGCTCGGGGGCAGTGCGCGGATGCGCCCTTCACAAGCCCTGTTGCCCGATAAACATTTACAATCCGCGCCCTGCAAAGTATGATACTTCTCCCTTCGGAGAAACTAACATGCCGCAGGTGAATCAACCTCAATACGAAAAAAATATCATGGGCGACAAATCCCCGAAGTCGAATCAGAAGCAAAACAAACAGAAATCCGCGATGGCCAGCAGCGCTGACCAGAAGAAAAAGCAGGCTGTGGCTGACAAGGCAGCTTCCGGTAAAAAGCGATAGTCCTCCTCTCCCGTTATCTCTCCTGCCCAAAAAATCAGGAGAGATACTTCCCCTCCCCCACGAGCCCATCGCCCGCATCTCGGTCTAACGCAGGGTTTAACATTCTCCCATGCAAAAGAGCCGGCTCGAAGCCTTCAGCGACGGCGTGATCGCCATCATCATCACCATCATGGTGCTCGAGTTGAAAGTGCCGCATGGCGTCGAACTCGCCGCCCTGAAACCGTTGCTCCCCGTGTTCTTGAGCTACATCCTCAGTTTCATCTACGTCGGCATCTATTGGAACAACCATCACCACATGTTCCATTCCACCCGCCACGTCACCGGCGGCATCCTCTGGGCCAACCTGCACCTCCTGTTCTGGCTCTCCCTCTTTCCGTTCACCACCGCTTGGATGGGTGAAAACCATTTCGCCCCGATGCCCGCCGCCATCTACGGCTTCGTGCTCTTCATGGCCGCCATCGCGTATTACATTTTGCAGCGCACCATCATTGCCCATCAAGGACCCGACTCCCTCCTCGCGGCAGCGATTGGCAAAGACTGGAAAGGAAAACTCTCCCCCGTGCTCTACCTCCTCGCCGTCGCCCTGGCATTCGTAAATCCGTGGATCTCCAGCAGCCTGTACGTGCTCGTCGCCCTCATGTGGCTCATCCCCGACCCCCGCATCGAACGCGTGCTCGTGAAGCGGGAACGAGAATAAACCTCCCGTCGTTCCCCCGTAGAAAGTCAGCGTCCTCCCACAAAGCCGGAGGCAAGACGAACCTCTAACGGCTCAAAGCCGCCTAAACCCGCCGGCGATCGCTTACCGCCCACCGCGCCTCCGTCCCTCTCGCCCCGTGACGAAGAAGCGGGGACCACAATTCGCGCAGCGAACGTCCCTCTGGGGAAACTGACTCGTGGCGGGCTTGGGAAGCCACTGAGTTGGAGAGAGGGGTTTCCTCTTGCGGCCGGCCCATCACTTCCAGGGTGGGAGGCGTCGCCAAGAACCTGTTAGAGCTGCTTGAGAGCGAAATTGGCGTTTTCCAAAGCTGACATTTTTCTGACCAAATCTGATGTAACAGCATCGACGGACGTCTGAGACAAACCACCTTCCACGGTCAGTTGAATTGAATGCATGTCTACGACGTAGCGGATTACGACTCCAGCTAGTTTGTTTCTGAAAACGTTGTATTCATCTTCCACTTGGTCCATTACCTCGTGAGGAATCGGCGGACGAAATAGATTCTCCACCAAATCAAGGTTGGGGCGGATTCCCAACTCCTCCTCCAGTTGCTCCATTTGTTCCCGCAACTCTTTGTCCCAGCCAACACTTCGAGACCAAACTGCCTGCTGAATCTCCCAAAGATGGTTTCGTTGCCCGTCGCTACGCCGCACATCCCAACGCAGCCAGCGGCGTTCGGTCATCCGTTCCCAGTGCCAATCCGCCAGATGCAATCGCCAGTCATCTATATTTTCAACCAACGACTTGTCTTCGCCGCCACGCTCAAGCTTTCCTCCCCGCAAGAGAATCGAACGTCTGTCCGCCGACAGTTCGACTGCGTGCCCATGAATCCAGCCCGGCGATGCCCCTGATGCCTGCACGGAGGCAATGGCGAAGGTTGCAAGATCCAAAGTCAGGATCTGCGTCGTGCCGAGCTTGCGATCTTCAGGATAGCCAAGATTGCCAAGAACGATGATGTGGTCGCCAACCTGCGTCGCAGAGTGGAAATCCGTCGGCGGAAACACGTCGCGTGGGTAGCC
>JAQGOT010000405.1 GCA_028293465.1 Pedosphaera sp.
AAAGGGCGATGTGCTGCGTGTTCGCCCCGGAGAAAAAGTCCCCGTGGATGGAGTCGTGATCGAAGGTCGGAGCAATGTGGACGAGTCGATGATCACCGGGGAATCCATGCCGGTGGCCAAGGTCCAGGGAGATACGGTCACCGGCGCCACCATCAACCAAACCGGTTCCTTTTTGATGCGCGCCGAGCGCGTGGGGAAAGAAACCATGCTCTCGCAAATTGTTCAAATGGTCGCGGAGGCGCAGCGGACTCGTGCCCCCATCCAACGCTTGGCGGACAAGGTTTCCGGATATTTCGTGCCGGCCGTGGTGGCAGTCGCAGCCATCACCTTCGTGGTGTGGGCGTTGCTTGGCCCGGAACCACGCCTGGCGCATGCCATCATCAATGCCGTGGCCGTGCTTATCATCGCCTGCCCGTGCGCCCTGGGTTTGGCCACCCCCATGTCCATCATGGTCGGTGTGGGTCGCGGTGCTCATGCAGGAATTTTGGTGAAGAATGCCGAAGCCTTGGAGACGCTGGAGAAAATCGATACCATCGTGGTCGATAAAACCGGGACGCTGACGGAAGGAAAACCCAAGCTCACGAAGATCATTGCGACCCCGGGAATGGAGGAGCGGGAGGTGTTGCTGCTGGCGGCTTCGTTGGAGCAGCAAAGCGAGCATCCCTTGGCGGCGGCCATCGTTCAGGCGGCGAAGGATCGAAACCTTTCTCTGAAAACCCCTGATCGGTTTAACTCGACAACGGGTGGCGGTGTTGAAGGCAGCGTCAACGGCCGCGAGGTGTTGGTTGGCAAACCTCCTTTTTTACGCGCCAAAAAGGTTGGCGGTGTTGAAACGCTTGAGAAACAGGCCGAAGCTCTGCAACGGGAAGACCAGACGGTTGTGCTTGTGGCGCGGAATGGCGTGGTCATCGGAGCGCTGGCCGTAAGCGATCCAATCAAGGCCACCACCCCGGCGGCGATTGAGCGCCTCCACCGAATGGGGCTGAAAGTCGTGATGCTGACCGGTGACAACCAGCAGACTGCTCAAGCGGTTGCCAGTCGATTAAAGATCGATCAGGTACACGCGGAGGTTGACCCGAAGCAAAAGTATGAGGCGGTGCGCCGGTTGCGAGCGGCAGCACACGTGGTGGCCATGGCCGGCGACGGCATTAACGATGCCCCGGCTTTGGCGGCGGCGAACGTTGGCATCGCCATGGGGACGGGAACGGACGTGGCCATCGCGAGCGCGGGAATAACCCTCGTGAAGGGCGACCTGCAAGGGGTGGTCAAAGCCATCCAGTTGAGTAAAACAGTGATGCGGAACATCCGGCAGAACCTGTTCTTCGCCTTCATTTACAATCTATTGGGCGTTCCGATTGCCGCCGGATTGCTCTATCCCTTCTTTGGCGTTCTGCTGAGCCCCATCATCGCCAGCGCCGCGATGAGTTTAAGTTCTGTTTCCGTGGTCACGAATGCCTTACGGTTGCGCCATGCCAGGTTGGATTGATTTCCGAAGGCAGCTTAAACCTGGGTCGGGCTACGCCAAACTTTCCTCCAGGTCACAGGCATGAACTTCCACGGTGGCGTGGACCAGTTCCTCGTGTTCCGCGAGCAGCTTTTTGTAAGCTGCCGGTGATTTGGGATCATGTGCCACCAAGGAAATGATGGCGGCGAATTTGTTGACCCCAACCTGCCAGATGTGTAGATCGGTGATCACGGTGTCCGGATCCGTCTCGATCGCCTTGCGGATCTCGACATCCAAATCCGTGTGGTCCGGCTGCTTGTCGAGCAGAATGACATTGGTGTCACGCACCAGGGTGTAAGCCCACTGGGTGATGACCACGCTGCCGACCAGGCCCATGACCGGGTCCAGCCAGACCCATCCGAAAAGCTTTCCACCAATTAACGCGACGATGGCCAACACCGAAGTCACGGCGTCAGCGATGACGTGGATGTACGCCGCTTTGAGGTTGAGATCATGTTTATGACTTTGGCCATGGCTGTGGTCGTGATCGTGGCCATGCCCGTGATCGTGGTGATCTTTCAACATCAGGGCGCTGGCCACGTTCACCGCCAAGCCAACGCAAGCCACCAAAATGGCATCATTGAAATGGATGGGGAGCGGATTGAACAAGCGAACCACCGATTCACCCGCCATGAACAGCGCGATGCCGCCCAGCACAATCGCGCTGGTGAAAGCGCCCAGCACCGCGATCTTGCCGGTGCCGAAGCTGTAAGCATCATTCTTCGCGTGCCGCCGCGCCAGCGCATAGGCCGCAGCCGTGATCAGGAATGCGCCCACATGGGTGGCCATGTGCCAGCCGTCCGCCAGCAACGCCATCGAATGCAGCTTCAATCCCCCGATGATCTCCACCACCATCATGGCGGCGGTCAGCAACAGGACCCGGCGGGTATTCCGTTCCGCCGTGGAAGACGTGGGGCAAAAGTCGTGGCTGTGTTTCCACCGGGAAAGATTGTGTGTGTGCATAAAAATGGTTTTGAATCTCAGCGTTGGATCGCGGCCAATCGCACGCGTTGCCGCTCGCTGCAAGGGTAATTCATAAACCTGACTGCGGGCATTTTCAAGCCCCCCCCCTGGCAATTAACCGGCGGGGAGTCAAGAATTGGTCAGCAATTGAAATGCAGGGAGCCTGAACTTTGAAATTCAGCCATGGTGCTCTTACCGAAGCCCTTTTCTCAAGGCGACTTCAAGCGGTAAAGGGCGTTGCTGCTGCCGGGGACCGTCAGAAACGGTGTGGTGGCGTTGGTCAGGTCCACCCAATTGGTGCTGGCGCTCCCGCCCGCAGTGTTGGTTTGCGCCTGCACGTGACAAACGATGTTGGTGGGCCAGGATAAAAGCACACCGCCGTTCGTCTTGGTGATGGAGAGTTTCAAAGGGGCGGTTTGATCATAGACGCGGATGTAATCCACCTGCATTTCCCCGGGGAATATGGAGCCGTTGATGGCGGCAGGGCTGGGATTGCCGACGTAATTGCCGCCGATCGCGAGATTCATGATGATGTAAAACGGTTGGTCAAAGGGCGCCGGATAGCTCCCGTTGGAACTAAACCAGTTGGTCTGGCTTTCGTAGAGGAGACCATCCACAAACCAGAGCACCGCGTTGGTGGACCATTCCAGCGTGTAGGTGTGAAAGTTGGTAACCGAGCCACCGGGCAACGTGAACACCTGGGTTGCGTAGCTGTCATTGCCTGGACTTCCGTAGTGCAGGGTGCCTTGCACGTTTGTCGGGCTGTTACCGTTGTTTTCCATTATGTCAATTTCACCCGAGGCCGGCCAAGGGCCGTAAGCCGAAGCCTCCGGCATCATCCAGAGCGCCGGCCAGAAGCCCACGCCGGCGGGAAGTTTGGCACGGAATTCGAAGCGACCGTATTTCTTGGTGAATCGCGACTGGCTCTTCATGCGGGCGGAGGTGTAGCTCTTCACGCCGAACGTTTCTTTTTGGGCCACAATGTGGAGAACCCCATTGGCGGCATAGGCATTTTGCGAACGAGCGGTGTAATACTCCAATTCGTTATTTCCCCAGCCGGGAATATTATAGACCGAGCCGTCGCCCGTTTCGAAGCTCCAAACATTCGTGTTGATCGAGTTGCTGGTGAACTCGTCATTCCAGACCAGGTTCCAGTTGCTGGCACCCGCGGCGGTTTGATCCAAAACCAAATCATCGAAATACAGCGAGCCGTTTGAGTTATTAACGTCACCTCGCAGCACGATCTGATAGCGCACGTAGCTCGTGCCCGATGGCGCGACCAGGCTTGTCACGGTATTCGTGATCGTGAGGCTGACGGGGTCGCACTGGTTGGTCACGGCGAGTTTGATCCAGGTGTTTTTCGGAAAAGCGCCGCTGGCGATCAAGTTGGTGGTAATGACAGCAGAGCGGTAGAGCGCGAGGATTTTGGCCGTCGGATCACGGAAGGTGACTTCAATCCAGGCGACGTTTTGTCCGGCCAGCGTGTCGGTAGAACGGGTATAGGCCCAACCTTCGGCCGCGTAAACGGTGGTGGGGGTCGAAAGGTAGTCCTGGTAAATGCCATTGAAATTAGTCGCGCTGTTGAACCCCTGGTATACTTTGAAAAAATTCGTGCCCGTGCGGGCAGTGGCGCCGGTTTCGCTGTACGTATTCCCCAAGCCATAGCGTGTCCAACCGTAGATGGTTTGGGTTTCGCCCGGGGGATCGCTCTCAAAACCAGGATTGGTGATGAGATTAGCCGCTTGAGCGGTAACACCGGCTAAAATCCAACCAAGGAAAATAACCAGACTGGTGAGCGTTGCCACCGGGACGGTTTTTCGAAAAACCCGCACATTAGACGTTTTTATATGCACGTTGCGGAAGCAGCGAAGAATAGCACATTTTTTGTGGCTATCAATCTCAGCAGACCTCGATCCGCGCGACCGATTGATTAATAGGTCAGACCAAAACCTCTGGAAAACAGGGGCTTTGCGGCCGAGGAGGCAGCGACACTGCTCGACAGTTGATCATTGCTCGCCGGCCAGATGCGGGGCAGCTTCCCCGTTGGCTTATAATCACCGAACAGAACATCTGCCAAGCCCTGGCCTTCGGTGCCTGGCAGCCAGGCCGCGATGAAAGCATCGCTGGCATCCAGCGACTGTCCGAGGATAAGGGGACGTCCGGAAAGCAGCACGGTTATGACCGGGGCACCCGCTTGCTTGACCTTTTCGATCAGCGCCAGATCCGCAGGCGAGATCCGCAGGTCGGTGCGGTCGCCTTTCATTTCGGCATACGGCATTTCGCCGACCACCACGATGACGGCATCCGCACCCTTGGCGCCGGAGCCGTCGGCGGAGAACGTAACTTCAACGCTCGGATCGACGGTTCCGCGGATTGCCTTCAGGATGGTTGTGCCGCCGTGAGTCACGTCGCCGCTGCGTCCTTGCCAATCAATGGTCCAGCCGCCGCACTGAATCCCCATATCTTCGGCGCCTTTGCCCGCGAGATGGAGGTGTTTGAGTTTCTTCGAGAGCGGCAGAGCATGATTTGCATTTTTCAACAGCACCAGAGATTGCCGCACGCACTCACGCGCGACCTGGCGATGTTCGGGAGAGCCGACGGTGGCAGTCAAGGACGGGTCGGTGTACGGGTGTTCAAATACTCCCATTTGGAATTTTATCCGCAGAATGCGGCGCACCGCATCATTGATCCGGGTTTCGGGCACGCGCCGCTCGGCGACCAGCTCCTTCAGCATGGTGATGAACTCAACGTAGTTGTTTTTTTGGCTGGGCCCGTTGGGGACCATGATCATGTCGAGCCCGGCGTTGATCGAGGCTTCGATATCGTTTTTAAAGTCGGGTGATAGTTGATCGATCGCCGCCCAATCGGAGACGAGAAAGCCCTGAAAACCAAGCTCGCCTTTCAGCACGTCCGTGAGGAGGTATTTGTTGCCGTGCATCTTTTTGCCGTTCCAACTG